>NZ_JBFAOU010000029.1:0-60093 GCF_040675365.1 Catellatospora sp. NPDC049609
GCGCCATCGCCACCGGGTGCGCCCACACCGGCAGCGGCCGGGCCGCCAGGACCCGCAGCGGCGCGTGCCGCGCGTCGGCCTGGTCGGCGGCCGCCGCCAGCGCCGCTAGTCCGGGCCCCGTGGGCTGAAATCCGGCGACCACGGGCGGTGGCTCCCGCTGCGGCAGCCCGTCGGTCGCGACGGCGCCCGCGAGCATGGTCGAGCACTCCTCGGCCAGCTCGCGGGCCAGGTCGTCGCGTCCGGCCGCCACGGCGTCGTTGATCCGGGCGGTGTATTCGGCCTGCAGCCGGGTGATCTCGTGCGGTGTGTTCACGACCCTCACCTCCGATGAGTTCGAGGTCCTGCCCACCACCCTGCCGACCAGGCATTTCGGGCCGGTTACGCCCGCCGGAAGGGGCCGCGAAGGACTGTCCCACCGGCCCCAGGGGTCAGCCCATCGTCCTCTGCCCGTCGAGTGTCTCGCGGATGATGTCGGCGTGCCCGGCGTGCTGGGACGTCTCGGCGATCACGTGCAGCACCACCCGGCGCACCGACCAGGTCGCGCCCTGCTCGAACCACGGCGCCTCCGGCAGCGCGTGCGCGGTGTCCAGGTCGAGGGTGGCCACCAGCTCGTCGGTCCGGCGGGCGACCTCCTCGTACTCCTTCAGCAGGCCCTCGACGGTCTCCCCCGGGGTCATCCGGAAGCCGTCGGCCCAGTCGGTCTCGCCGTCGGCGCCGGTCATCGCGGCCGCGCCGCCGACCGCGAAGGCCATCCAGCTCTTCTCGGTCAGGGCCACGTGCTTGATCAGGCCGCCGACGCACAGCGCGCTCGTGGTCGGCGTCGCCGCCGCCTGCTCGTCGGTCAGGCCCTGCGCGGTGTAGCGCAGGAAGTGGCGGTGCTTGGCCAGCGTCTCGAGCAGGTCGGCGCGCTCGCGGGTCAGCGTCTTCGCAGATACAGACATGGTGCATCCCCCCATCGATCGGTTCATTCCCCCACACCGTAGGCCCGGCCCCCGACATCGCGGCGTATTGCGCCGTGCCGTGTCAGCCGCTCAGCGGCAGCACCCGCGCGATGCGGATCGACGTGCCGCTGCCACCGGTGGCCGGGTAGGCGGCGCTGCCGTCCGGGTAGGGCTTGAACGCCTGGTAGTCGTGGTCCTTCACGCCGATGGTGAACTTCGCGCCGACGGTCCTGCCGTTGCCGGAGTCGTACACCTGCGCGGCGATCGCCGAGCCCGACGCCCAGGCCAGCAGCATCCGGCCCGCGCCGTAGGCCACCAGGTGCGGGTGGCCGGAGCGGGCGGACGTCCGGACGGTGGTGTCGGACCGGCCGGTGGTGAAGTGTTCCAGACGCACCTGGCCGCCCTGGCTCCACGCGGTCCAGTAGCCCTTGGTCCTGGCGAGCACGAGGTCGCCGCCGAACAGGGTGCCGTCGCAGGCTCCCGCGGCGACGGTCCGGTAGGGGTCCGGCTGGGCGATCCGGCAGCCGTTGTCGGTGGCGCAGACCATCACGAACCGGCTGGTACGCGGATCCCACACCACGCGCGTGGTCCAGCTGTGGCTGCACCCGACCGCGAAGCTGTCGCGATGGCCGGGCACCAGGTTCCCCTTGGCGTCGACGACCTGCATGCGGTCGCCCTCGTGGATGTCGACGCAGTCGCCGTTGCGGACGGTGATGGCGACGCCGAAGTACGCCGCGTAGTTCCGGCCGTCGGTGGCGAGGCGGCCGTGGTGCTGGTACCACCACACGAACCGGGCGCCGTCGTCGTAACCCCGCCGGCCGCCGGTCAGGTTCGTCACCTGCCGCTCCCACACCTGACGGCCGGTGTCGTCGAAGCGGATCATGTACATGGTCCGGCACGGGCTCGACGATCCGCCGCACAGCCTGCCGCCGCCGCAGTCGCCGCGCCGGGTGAGCAACAGCACGCCGCCGGTGCTGTCGGCGTGCACGTCCTGCAGGTCGATGCCGGTGAAGCTGGTGGGCCTGCCCACCAGGCGGTCGTCGCAGTCGAGCCGGCCGAGGTAGACCTTGTCGTCGGTGCCCAGCCAGGCGAGCCAGGAGCCGCCCGCGGGGTCGGCCGCGATGGCCATGGGCAGCGGCTCGGTGTCTCCTTCCCGCCCGTGGCCGGCCACCCGCGTACCGAGCTTGACCTCGGTGACCTTGACGACGGGTGCGGGGCCGGCGGGCCTCGCGCAACCGCCCACCGGCTTCGGCGACGGCGAGGCGGACGCGGCCGCGGCCGGCGTGGCGGAAGCTGCAGGGGTCGCCGCGCTGTCCTGAACCGACGGCCCGGCGGCGTCGGCGGTCAGGGCGGTCACGGAGAACGCGGCGGCGACGCCGATGGCCGTGGCGGCGGCGAGCCCGCCGACGACGGCGATCACGACGCGACGGCGCAGCGGGGGGCGTCCCCGGTGGCGGCCTGCCGAGGACTGCGCAGTGGAACTCATCTGCCGGTGCCCCTCATGTGCGTGTCACGACTGAGCGGCGGCGCCGTCGACGGCGTCGCCGCGGTGGGACTTCTGGACGCCGGCGGATACGGCGATCAGGGCAGGCACCTGAGGATGGCATACCCGGCAAGGACTCGCCACCGGAGTCCGCCCATTGACAGGAACGGATCGCCGCCGCTACTGTCCGTCGCGAATAGACAGGAAACCTAACAGTATGGAGTGATCATGCGGCGCTTCGTCGTCCTCGCCGTGCTGGCCGGCGCGACCGCGTTCGGCGGGGCCGCCCCCGCGCACGCGGCGGCGCCCAACCTGGCGGCGAACGCCTCGTTCGAGCAGGCGCGCTACGCCGATCACGCCACCGTGTGGGCCTGGACGTGCGAGCCCGGCACCAGCCAGTTCGGGCAGCCGCGCACCGGCGCCCGGTCGCTGGCCGGCGTGCCGACCGACACCGGTCTGGCTCGCTGCGCGCAGACCGTGCCGGTCCAGCCCGGGGCCACGTACACGCTGACCGCCTGGGTGCGCGGCGGGTACGCCTTCCTCGGCCACGACCACGGCGTCGCCTGGACACCGCCGAGCGCGGCCTGGACCCAGCTGTCGACCAGCTTCACCGCGACCGCCGACACGGCCACCGTCTACCTGCACGGCTGGTACGGGCAGGCCGCGTACCAGGCCGACGACGTGGTGCTCAGCGGCCCGGACAGCGCCGCGCGCACCCCGGTGGCGCCCGCGACGCCGATCCCGGACGAGACCACCAGCCACTCGGTCCGGCTGGCCTGGATCGGCTCACCCGGCGCCACCTCCTACCGCGTCTACCGCGACGGCGCGTTCCTGCGCTCGGTCACCGGCACCGGCGAGGTCGTCGACGGGCTCACGCCGGGCACGGCGTACTCCTTCCACGTGACCGCCGTGAACCGGGCCGGCGAGTCGCCGGCCACGATCGCGGTGTCGGTCAACACCGCGGCGGCGCAGGGCGCGGTGCCGCCGACGACCCGGTCGCTGGTCGCGACGCCGCACGCGTACCACGTCTGGCTGGCGTGGGAGGCGGTGCAGGCCGCGAGCGACGGCTACCGGATCTACCGGGACGGCGTGCTGGTCGGCTGGTCCTACGGGCCCGCGTTCACCGCGACGGGACTGCGGCACGGCACGCTCTACACGTTCGAGGTCACCGCGCTCAACTCGGCGGGCGAGTCCGTGCGCTCCGCACCGGTCCAGGTGATGACCTGGCAGGTCCCGTCCGCCTGAGCGCGCCCACATCGGAGGGTGCGACACCGTCCGGCGGTTCGCTGACGCAGTGCGTACGCACGATCGCTGCACGTCACAGCACTCGCGTTACGGCTGTGGCGGCGCTAATCTCCTCCGAATGACACTCTCGGGCCGACGTTTGGCCGTTCTCGTCCACGCCCTTCTGGTCATTCCGCTGGTCATCGTCTTCGTCGTGGTCGGCTCGGGGGTGAGCGCGGGCGGCAAGGGCATCGGCACCGTCCTGCTCAGCATCCCCGTGGTGCTGGCCGGTGCGCCGTGGAGCATCCTCACGGCGCAGTTCACCGACGGGGCCTCCCCGGCGGTGTTCGAGTTCCTGGTCGCGTTCCCGGCCGTGCTCAACCTCGGACTACACCTGTTCGTCGGGGAGTACCTGGCCCGCCGCCGCGCCGCCACCGACGCCGCGCGGGAGCCGTTCGCCGCCCGGCGCTGACGGCACGACCTGCTCCGGGTCACCTGTTCCGGGACGTACACACCTCCCGGAACAGGTGACCCGGCACGGCGGAGCACCCGGCGGAGCACGGGACCGTGTCGTGGACCCCCCGCGACCGCGAACCGATCGGACGCCGCGCCGGGGAGATCGGGTAGGCGCGGATCGGCCTCACGGCCAGCTTTGACCCGCATCGCACCGGGAGTGCGATCAGCGCGGATAGGGGCTTGTTAGAACGGGCCGCGCGACGAAAACGTCGCGCGCACACCCCGTCACGCCCCGTCCTGCCGGGGCGTGAGCACCTCCCCCTGCCGCGTCCCCTCCCAGAGCGGGTGCCATGACTCGACCACGCAATCCCGGTCTCCGGAACAAGATCGTCGCTGTCCTCTCCTCGCTGGTGGCCCTGTGGGCGTTCGCCGCGTACGTCACCGTCGGCGAGGGTGTGCACCTGGTCTGGCTGGCCGCGCTGGAGCAGCAGGTCGCCAAGCCGACCGAGGCGCTGATCGCGGCGCTGCAGGCCGAGCGGCGCGAGTCGGTGACCTACGCGGCGGCGGGCGCGAGCGCCGACCGGGCCCCGCTGGACGCCGCGCGGGCCGGCACCGACCAGGCGCAGCAGCGGCTGCGCGGGGCACTGGACAGCACCATCGGGCAGTGGTCCACCAGCGAAGCCAGCGACCTGCGCCACGCCGAGCTGCTGCGCGCGCTGGACGGCCTGCCCGACAAGCGGATCCAGCTCGACCGGGGCCGGCTGGACCGGGTCGGCGCGAACGCCTACTTCACCGGCCTGGCGCAGCTCGGCTTCGACGTGTACGACACGTACACCGCCTGGGACGACTCCGAGGTCATCTTCCACACCTCGACGCTGGTGCTGCTCACCCACTCGCAGGAGATGGTGTCGCGGCAGGACGCGGTGCTGTCCGGGGTGCTCGCCGGCAACCTGTTCACCGACGCCGACCGGTCCACCTTCACCGAGCTGGTCGGCGCCCAGCGATACCTGTCGACGCAGGTCGCCGAGCGGCTGCCGCAGCCGGACCGGGGCGACTACACCCGGCTGCTGAACGACCCGGTGATGCTGACCCTGCAGACGCTGCAGGGTCAGGTGATGCGGGCCGCGCCCGGCACCGCCCCGGTCGCCGACCCGGCGCAGTGGCGCGCGGCGGTCACCGCCGCCATCGACGCCCTGCGCACCATGGTGCTGGAGCTGGCCGACCGGACCGTGGTGCGGTTCCGGCCCGCGGCGATCGGCATCATCGTGCAGCTGGTACTGGCCGCGGGCCTGGGGCTGATCGCGGTGGTCCTGTCGATCCGGTTCACCATCCGGGCGCTGCGCTCGCTGCAGGAGCAGCTGGCGGAGCTGAAGGCGGCCGCGCTGGAGCTGGCGCACGTGCGGCTGCCGCGGGTGGTGGAGAAGCTGCGGGTCGGCGAGGAGGTGGACGTCGCCGAGGCGGCGCCGCCGCTGGGGTTCGGTGACGACGACATCGGCCACGTGGGCCGGGCGTTCGACATCGTGCAGCAGACCGCGATCCAGGCCACGGTGGACCAGGCGGAGCTGCGCCGGGGCGTACGCGACGTGTTCCTGAGCCTGGCGCACCGCATCCAGGCGCTGGTGCACCGCCAGCTGAAGCTGATCGACACCATGGAGCGGCAGGCGGTCACCGACGAGGAGCTGGCCAAGCTGTTCCAGATCGACCACCTCGCCACGCGCATGCGGCGCAACGCGGAGAACCTGGTGGTGCTGTCGGGGGTGCCGGCGAGCCGCACCTACCGGGCGACGGTGCCGATGGTCGACGTGCTGCGCGCGGCGCTGGCCGAGGTCGAGGACTACCCGCGGGTGCGGCTGAGAGCGGCAGAGCCGGCCGCGCTCGCGGGTCACGCGGCAGGCGACGTGATCCACCTGCTGGCGGAGCTGATGGAGAACGCGGTGCAGTTCTCCCCGCCGCACACCGACGTGCACGTGGCGGGCCGGACGGTCCCGGGCGGCTACCTGGTCGAGATCGAGGACCGGGGCCTGGGCATGACCGACGTCGACCTGCACGAGGCGAACCTGCAGCTGGCCGATCCGCCGGAGTTCCCGCTGACCGGCGCGGCCCGGCTCGGCTTCTACGTGGTCGGGCGGCTGGCGCAGCGCCATCAGCTGGTGGTGCAGCTGCGGCGCTCGGCGTACGACGGCGTCACGGCGGCGGTGGTGATCCCGGCCGAGCTGGTGTCGCGGTCCGCGCCGGAGGTCGGCGACCGGCCGCGGGAACGGCTGCTGGCCACGGTCGCGGGGGCCACCGCGGTGAGCCCGCCGGTGCGCGAGCGACCCGCCGTCGCCGGCGGCGGCGGCGAGCCCGCGGCGGCGAGGGGCGCCGGCGGGGACGACACCCAGTACACGCCGGTCGGGCTGCCGTGGCGGGAGAAGCGGCCGAAGCGGACCGTGCCCCGCCCGCGCGACCTGTCCGAGGCCGAGCGGCTGCCCGCCGAGCCGGGGGCGTACCCGAACGGCCGCGAGCCGCGGGAGGTCAGCCGGATGCTGGCCGCGTACGTCGACGCGGCGCAGCGCGCCCGGGAGCACGCGAGCGGCGGCCCCGCCGCAGACCTGTCCACCACTCACGCAGAAGGACGAGCATCGTGACGGAGAAGACGGCAGCGTCGGTCGACCTGGCCTGGCTGGTCGACGACCTGGTGCACCGGGTCGTCGAGGCGAGGTACGCCATCATCCTGTCCACGGACGGGCTGCTCATCGCCGCGTCGAAGGGGCTGGGCAAGGCCGACGCCGAGCACCTGTCGGCGGCGGCGGCCGGGCTGAGCAGCCTGGCGCGGGGCGCGGGGCGGCACTTCGGCGACAGCGTGGTGCGCCGCACCATGATCGAGTTCGGGTCGGGGTACCTGTTCGTCACCTCGGCCGGCAACGGCGCGTGCCTGGCGGTGGTGTGCGGCAGCGACATCGACGTGGGCGTGGCGGCGTACGAGATGGAGATGCTGGTGGTCCGGGTGGGCCAGTACATCAGCACGCCGGTGCGGCAGCCGGCGGGGGCGCAGGGCTGACGATGGACCCCACCCAGCAGTGGCCCGACGCGGGCCCGGTGGTGCGGCCGTACGCGATGACGTCCGGGCGCACCACCCCGGTGCGCGGTGCGTTCGACCTCATCTCGATCGTGATGGCGACCCGGCCGCCGGAGGACGACGACGGCCTGCACCCGGAGTCCGCGCAGATCCTGCGGCACAGCCAGCAGCCGGTCTCGGTCGCCGAGCTGTCCGCCGAGCTGGACCTGCCCGCGGGCACGGTCATGGTGCTGCTCGGCGACCTGCTGGCGCAGCAGCTCATCGTCACCCGATCCCCCACCCCGGCCCGCGGTGTGGCGAGCCGGCCCGTTCTCGAGGCGGTCATCAATGGACTCAGTGGTTAGCGACGCCGCACCGGTGGTGCTGCCCACCGCGGTGAAGATCCTGATCGCGGGGCATTTCGGGGTGGGCAAGACGACGATGGTCGGCGCGGTGAGCGAGATCAAGCCGCTGCGCACCGAGGAGGTGCTGACCGACGCGGGCATCGGCGTGGACGACCTGTCCGGCGTGGAGGGCAAGACCCACACCACGGTGGCGATGGACTTCGGGCGGATCACCATCAGCCGCGACCTGGTGCTGTACCTGTTCGGCACGCCGGGCCAGGACCGGTTCTCGTTCCTGTGGGACGAGCTGGCCGCGGGCGCGATCGGCGCGGTGGTGCTCGCCGACACGCGCCGGCTGAAGGAGAGCTTCGCCTGCATCGACTACTTCGAGGACCGGGAGACCCCGTTCATCGTGGCGGTGAACTGCTTCGACGGCGGCGAGCGCTTCCAGCCCTCGGACGTGCAGCTGGCGCTGAACCTGGACGCGGGGGTGCCGGTGGTGATGTGCGACGCGCGTGACCAGGTGTCCTCGCGCCGAGTGCTGGTGGCGCTGCTGCAGCACGTGCTGTCGCTGCCGGTGTGAGCCGCGGTGGCGCGGTCCGCATGTCGGGCCGCGCCGCTAGGCTGTCGATCGTGAACGGTGAGATCATGATCCCGGCGCAGGGCGGCGCGCTGGCCGCCGCGCAGGAGTATGTGGACTTCACCGAGGCGTGGCTGAACAACCGGCGGTTGTCGGCCAACACGCGCGAAGCCTACCGGCGCGACGTCAACGGCTATCTGGCCTGGTGCGCCGAGCACGGCATCGAGCCGCTGCGGGCCCGGTTCACCCACGTCAACGAGTACGGCCGCTGGCTGGAGTCGTCGGTGGACCCGCGCAGCGGCCGGCCGCTGGCGCCGACCACCGTGGCCCGCAAGCTGTCGGGCCTGTCCAGCTGGTACGAGTTCCTCCACAAGCTGGAGGTCATACCGGTCAACCCGGTGACCGGTGCGGACCGGCCCGGTGTGCAGCGCGACCACTCCGCGACCGTGGGCATGAGCGCCGCCGAGGTGGAGGCGCTGCTGCGGGCCGCGGCGGAGGACTCGGCGCGCAACCACGCGCTGCTGACCCTGCTGGCCGACCTGGGGCTGCGGGTCAGCGAGGCGGTCCGGCTGGACCTGGCTGATCTCGGCCACGAGCGCGGCCACCGCACGGTGCGCTTCTCCGGCAAGGGCGGCAAGCCGCGCCGCCGGGCGCTCGCCCCGGGCACCTCGGCCGCCCTGGACGCGTACCTGGCCGAGCGCGCCGAGGGCGCCGGGGTGGCGGTGGCGGACCTGAGCGGGCCGGTGTTCGTCTCCAAGACCGGCCGGCCGGTTGACCGCATCGCCGTGTTCCGGCTGGTGCGCAGGCTGGCCGACAAGGCGGGCATCCCCAGTGCGGCGGACCTGTCGCCGCACTCGCTGCGCCACGCGTTCGCGACCACGGCCCGCGGCGAGGGCGTGCCGCTGGAGGACGTGCAGGACGCGATGGGCCACGCCGACCCGCGCACCACCCGCCGCTACGACCGCGACCGGCACAACCTCGACCGCGACCCGTCGTACGCGGTGTGGTCCGCCCGGACCCGGCGCGGCGCGGGGGCCTGACCTCGGCGGAAGAGCCAGTACCGGCACATCGGGCCGGGCGGTCCGCTAGATTTATGTGAGTCCGATTTATGTGCATATAACGGATGTTCATGCGGCGTGCCCCGGGTCGGCAGCCCGGTGGAGAGTCCCCCGCGCAGGGGGCGGCGCCGGAGACAGCGGACGTCGGGAGCTGGGCATGGCCAAGGCAGTGGGTATCGATCTGGGCACCACGAACTCGGTGATCGCGGTCTTCGAGGGCGGGCAGCCCACCGTGATCCAGAACGCGGAGGGCTCGCGCACCACCCCCTCGGTGGTGGCGTTCACCGACGCCGGCGAGCGCCTGGTCGGGCAGCTCGCCCGGCGGCAGGCGATCCTGAACCCCAAGGGGACGATCTACTCGGCCAAGCGGTTCATCGGCCGGCACTTCGACGAGATCAGCTCCGAGGCCAAGGCCGTCGCGTTCGACGTGGTGCCCGGCCCGGACGGGCTGGTCCGCTTCGACGTCAAGGGCAGGATGTACTCCCCGGAGGAGATCAGCGCGCAGGTGCTGCGCAAGCTGGTCGACGACGCGTCGAAGTTCCTGGGCGAGAAGGTGACCCAGGCCGTGATCACCGTCCCGGCGTACTTCAACGACGCGCAGCGCACCGCGACCAAGGACGCCGGCCGCATCGCCGGGCTGGACGTGCTGCGGATCATCAACGAGCCGACCGCGGCCGCGCTGGCGTACGGGCTGGACAAGAAGGGCCACGAGACGGTCCTGGTGTTCGACCTGGGCGGCGGCACGTTCGATGTGAGCATCCTCGACGTCGGCGACGGCGTGGTGGAGGTCCGCGCCACGGCCGGCGACTCGCACCTGGGCGGCGACGACTTCGACCGCAGGCTGGTCGACTTCCTGGCCGACGAGTTCAAGAACGACAACGGCATCGACCTGCGCACCGACCCGCAGGCGCTGCAGCGGCTGTTCGAGGCCGCCGAGAAGGCCAAGGTCGAGCTGTCCTCGGTCACCCAGACGCAGGTGAGCCTGCCGTTCGTGACCGCCGACGCGTCCGGGCCCAAGCACCTGACCACGACGATCACCCGGTCGAAGTTCGAGGACCTGACCAAGGACCTGGTGCAGCGCTGCCTCGGCCCGGTCGAGCAGGCCATGGCCGACGCGAAGGTGACCGCCAACGACCTGGACGAGGTGATCCTGGTCGGCGGCTCCACCCGGATCCCGGCGGTGCAGGCCCTGGTGCGGCGGCTGACCGGCGGCAAGGACCCGAACATGAGCGTCAACCCCGACGAGGTCGTGGCGATGGGCGCGGCGATCCAGGCGGGCGTGCTCACCGGCGAGGGACCGGACGTGCTGCTGCTGGACGTCACGCCGCTGTCGCTGGGCCTGGAGACCCTCGGCGGGCGGATGACCAAGGTCATCGAGCGCAACACCACCATCCCCGCGCGGCGCAGCGAGACGTTCAGCACCGCCGAGGACAACCAGCCCGCCGTCGACATCCACGTGCTGCAGGGCGAGCGCGAGCTGGCGGCCGACAACCGGACGCTGGGCAAGTTCCGGCTGGAGAACATCCGGCCCGCCGCGCGCGGCATCCCGCAGATCGACGTCACGTTCGACGTGGACGCCAACGGCATCCTCAACGTCTCCGCCAAGGACAAGGAGACCAACGCCGAGCAGCAGATCACCATCACCGACAGCGGCAACCTGGACCGGTCCGAGGTCGAGCGGATGGTCTCCGACGCGGAGTCGCACCGCGAGGAGGACACCCGGATGCGCCAGCTCATCGACGCCCGCAACGAGCTGGAGTCGCTGACGTACCAGGTCGAGCAGCGGCTGGGCGAGCTCGGCGAGTCGGCGCCCGCGCACGAGAAGGCCCGCGCGGACCTGCTGGTCGGCGACGCCCGGCAGGCGCTCAAGGAGAACGCGCCGATGGACCGCCTGCGCTCGCTCATCGGCGACCTGCAGCAGGTCGCCCAGGGGCTGATGGCGCAGCCGTCCGGCCCGCCGCCCGGCGCCGGTGGGCAGCCGGGGCAGGCCGGCCAGGCGGGCCAGGGCGGGCAGGGTGCCGGGGCCCGGACCGGGCAGGGCGACGACGACGTGATCGACGCCGAGTTCTCCCCGAGCTGAGAGGCCGGTCATGGCACACCACCCGCACGGGGGCTCGGGTCCGCAGGCCGACACCGCGCCCGAGCAGCCCCAGCCGCACGCGCCCCGGCACAGCGCCGAGCCGCCGGGGCCGGTCGCCATGGATCCGGCGGAGGTGGACCGGGTGGCCGGGCACGCCGGGCAGGCCACCGCCGAGGCACCCGCCGAGCAGGCCCCCGGCGGGCCGCGGGCCGGGACGTCGCCGCCGCCCGGCGCGCAGGCCGGTGGGGTGCAGGGTGTGGCGCAGCCCGGGACCGGCGGGCCGACGGCGGCCGAGCTGGAGGCCAGGCTGCGGCGGGCGCTGGCCGACCTCGACAACATGCGCAAGCGGTACGAGCGCCAGCTGACCGCCGAGCGGGAGAACGAACGGGCCCGGGTGGCCGCGGTGTTCCTGCCCGTCATCGACAACCTCGACCTGGCCCTGTCGCACGCCGACAGCGACCCGTCCGCGGTGGTCGACGGCGTGCGCGCCGTACGCGACCAGGCCGTGAGCACGCTGGGCACGCTCGGGTTCCCGCGCCGGGAGGACACCGGGGTGCCGTTCGACCCGGTGTGGCACGAGGCGGTCAGCGTGGTGCCGAACACCGGCGAACCCGACGGCACCGTGCTGCAGGTGATCCGGCCCGGTTACGGCGAGCCCGACCGGCAGCTGCGCCCGGCCACGGTCGTCGTCGCCGGCAACACCCAGGGGTGAACGGTGGCGCGTGACTTCTACGAGGTGCTCGGGGTCGGCCGGAGCGCGTCCGCCGACGAGATCCAGCAGGCGTTCCGCAAGCTGGCCCGCAGGTACCACCCCGACGTGAACAAGAACCCGGACGCCGAGGAGCGCTTCAAGGAGATCAACGAGGCGTACCAGGTGCTGCACGACCCGAAGACCCGCGCCCGCTACGACCGCTTCGGCGAGGACTTCCGCAAGGTCCCGGAGGGGTACGAGGAGATGGCCGGCGCGGGTGCGGGCGGGTTCCGCGGCCGGGGCGGCGGCTTCCCGGGCGGCGGCTTTCCCGGCGGCGGGTTCGCGGGCGGCTTCCGGGGCGGCGAGCAGGGTGAGCCGTTCACGTGGAGCTACGACGGCGGCGACGTGGACCTGGAGGACCTGCTCGGCGGCATGTTCGGCGGCGGGCGGGGCGCGGGGCCCATCGCGGGCGCGGACCAGGAGGCGGAGCTGCCGCTCAGCGTCGAGGAGGCGTACCGGGGCGGGCAGCGCAGCATCACGCTGTCCGGTGCGGAGGGTCCGCGCAGCTACGACGTGAACATCCCGGCGGGCGTGACCGACGGCCAGCGCATCCGGCTGGCCGGGCAGGGCGGCCGCGGCCGCGGCAACGCCCCGCCCGGCGACCTCTACCTGGTGGTACGCCTGCAGCCCGACCCGCGCTACCGGGTGGAGGGCCGCGACATCCACGTCACGCTGCCGGTGAGCCCGCCGGAGGCGGCGCTGGGCGCGAGCGTGCCGCTGCGCACGCCCGGCGGCGAGACGAAGGTGACCGTGCCGCCCGGCACGTCGAGCGGCCGCCGCCTGCGGCTGCGCGGGCAGGGCATGCCGCACCGCCGCGGCGAGCCCGGCGACCTGTTCGCCGAGGTCCGGATCATGGTGCCGGCCACGCTGACCCCGCGCGAGCGGGAGCTCTACGAGGAGCTGGCCAAGGCGTCCGACTTCGACCCGAGGAGCGGCCGATGACCACGGTGTACGCGCTCGCCGTGCCGACCCGGCTCAGCCTGGACCGCTTCGCCCGCCAGGCGAACCTGCACCCGGTGCTGGTGCAGCGCTACGTGGCGCTGGGCCTGCTCGACTGCAGCCGCGACGCCGCCGGGAACCTTTGGTTCTCCCCCGCCGCCGTGCGCCGGGTCGCCCGCGTGCAGCGCCTGCGCAGCGACCTGTCCCTGAACTACACCGCGATCGGGCTGGTCATGGACCTGCTGGACCGCGTCGACGAGCTCGAGTCCGCACTGCGAAGGAGCCAGGCCCGTGGACATGAACCGGCTGACCCAGAAGTCCCAGGAAGCGCTGCATGACGCGCAGACCATAGCGCTGCGGCTGGGACACACCGAGGTCGACGGCGAGCACCTGCTGGCCGCGCTGCTGGAGCAGCCCGACGGCATCGTGCCGCGGCTGGTCGAGCAGACCGGCGCCGACCCGCGGCGGCTGCGCGCCGAGGTCGAGCAGGACCTGTCCCGCCTGCCGAAGGTGAGCGGGCCGGGCGCCCAGCCGGGCCAGGTGTTCGTGACGCAGCGGCTGTCGCGGGTGCTGGACACGGCCGAGCGGGAGGCCAGGCGGCTCAAGGACGAGTACGTCTCGACCGAGCACCTGCTGCTGGCCCTGGCCGACGAGGGCTCGGCGACCGCGGCGGGACGCCGGCTCAAGGAGAACGGCGTCACCCGCGAGGCGTTCCTGGCCGCGCTGACGCAGGTCCGCGGCAACCAGCGGGTCACCTCGGCGATGCCCGAGGTCACCTACGAGGCCCTGGAGAAGTACGGCCGCGACCTGGTCGCCGACGCCCGCGCCAACCGGCTCGACCCGGTCATCGGCCGCGACGCGGAGATCCGGCGGGTCATCCAGATCCTGTCCCGCAAGTCCAAGAACAACCCCGTGCTGATCGGCGACCCCGGCGTCGGCAAGACCGCGATCGTCGAGGGCCTGGCCCAGCGCATCGTGCGCGGCGACGTGCCCGAGGGTCTGCGCGACAAGACCGTGTTCGCCCTCGACATGGGCTCGCTGATCGCCGGCGCGAAGTACCGCGGCGAGTTCGAGGAGCGGCTCAAGGCGGTGCTGAACGAGGTCCGCGCCGCCGAGGGCCGCATCCTGCTGTTCGTCGACGAGCTGCACACGGTCGTCGGCGCGGGCGGCGGCAGCGAGGGCGCGATGGACGCGGGCAACATGCTCAAGCCGATGCTGGCCCGCGGTGAGCTGCACATGATCGGCGCGACCACCGTCGACGAGTACCGCAAGCACATCGAGAAGGACGCCGCGCTGGCCCGCCGCTTCCAGCAGGTGCTGGTCGACGAGCCGACGGTCGAGGACACCATCTCCATCCTGCGCGGCCTGCGCGAGCGCCTGGAGGTCTTCCACGGTGTGAAGATCCAGGACAGTGCGCTGGTCGCGGCCGCGACGCTGTCGCACCGCTACATCACCGACCGGTTCCTGCCCGACAAAGCGATCGACCTGGTGGACGAGGCGTGCGCGCGGCTGCGTACCGAGATCGACTCGATGCCGGCCGAGCTGGACGAGATCACCCGGCGGGTGATGCGGCTGGAGATCGAGGAGGCGGCGCTGGCCAAGGAGACCGACCCGGCGAGCGTGGCGCGGCTGGACCAGCTGCGCCGGGAGCTGGCCGACATGAAGGCCGAGTCCGACGCCAAGCGCGCCCAGTGGGAGAGCGAGCGCCAGGCCATCCGGCGCGTGCAGGACCTGCGCGAGGAGCTGGAACGGGTGCGCCGCGAAGCCGAGGAGGCCGAGCGCGCGTACGACCTGAACAAGGCCGCAGAGCTGCGCTACGGCCGCATCGCCGACCTGGAGCGGCGGCTGACCGCAGAGGAGGAGAAGCTCGCCGCCCGCCAGGACGGGCGGGGCCTGCTGCGCGAGGTCGTCACCGAGGACGAGATCGCCGAGATCGTGGCGGCGTGGACCGGCATCCCCGTGTCCCGGCTGCAGGAGGGCGAGCGGCGCAAGCTGCTGCGCCTCGACGAGATCCTGCACGAGCGCGTCATCGGCCAGGACGAGGCCGTCCAGGTCGTCGCGGACGCGATCATCCGGGCGCGCTCGGGCATCAAGGACCCCCGGCGGCCGATCGGGTCGTTCATCTTCCTCGGGCCCACCGGTGTCGGCAAGACCGAGCTGGCCAAGGCCCTGGCGGCGGCGCTGTTCGACGCCGAGGACAACATCGTGCGCCTGGACATGAGCGAGTACCAGGAACGCCACACCGTCAGCCGGCTGGTGGGCGCGCCGCCCGGCTACGTCGGCTACGAGGAGGGCGGCCAGCTCACCGAGGCCGTACGCCGCAAGCCGTACTCGGTGGTGCTGTTCGACGAGATCGAGAAGGCGCACACCGACGTGTTCAACACCCTGCTGCAGGTGCTCGACGACGGCCGCATCACCGACAGCCAGGGCCGCACCGTCGACTTCCGCAACACCGTCATCATCATGACGTCCAACATCGGCGCCGAGTACCTGCTGGAAGGCTCCGATGCCGACATCTCCGAGCAGGCACGGGCCAAGGTGATCGGCGAGCTGCGCGGGCACTTCCGGCCCGAGTTCCTCAACCGCGTCGACGACATCGTGCTGTTCCACCGCCTGACGCTGCCGCAGATCGAGAAGATCGTCGACCTGCAGTTCGCCGACCTGCGCGGCCGCCTCGGCGAGCGGCAGATCACCCTCGACCTCACCGAGGACGCCCGCAAGCTCATCGCCGAGCACGGCTTCGACCCGGTGTACGGCGCACGCCCGCTGCGCCGCTACATCGCGCACGAGGTCGAGACCCGCATCGCCCGCGCCATCATCGCCGGTGACCTGCGCGAAGGCGCGGTGATCCACGTGGACGTGCGCGACGGCGCATTGGACGTTACCTTCGACGCGGCACCCGCCGTGGCGGAGCCGATGGCAGAGGCGGGCGCGGGAACGGGAGCATGACATGACCCAGGCACCACAGCAGACCAGGGCCGACCTGGTGACCTGCCCGCACTGCGGCAAGCGCAACCGGATCCGCGCGGCGGCCAGCGGGGTGGCCCGCTGCGGCAGCTGCCGCGGCATGCTCCCGTGGCTGACCGACGCGACCGACGCCGACTTCGACGCGGTCGCCGTGCGGTCGTCGCTGCCGGTGCTGCTCGACCTGTGGGCGCCGTGGTGCGGCCCGTGCCGCATGGTCGCGCCGGGTGTCGAGCGCGCGGCGCAGCAGTTCGCCGGGCGGCTCAAGGTGGTGAAGGTCGACGTGGACAAGTCGCCGCAGACCGCCGCGCGCTACCAGGCCCAGTCCATCCCGCTGCTGCTGATGCTGCAGGGTGGCGAGGTCGTGGCGCGCCAGCTCGGCGCGGTCCCGCCGGACACGCTGCTGCAGTGGGTGCAGAACGCGCTGCCACCCGCGAAGTGACCCCGGCTCCGGGGCGGCGCGCTGTCACAGCCCGCGCCTAAAGTCGTGCCCGTGGAGATCTTGAGCTTCGAGAACGCCGACCAGTGGGAGGCGTGGCTGGCCGCGCACCACGCCACCGCCGACGGCGCCGTGTTGAAGGTCCGCAAGAAGAACGCGAAGCAGGTGGCGATCACCGTGGCCGAGGCGGCCGACGTCGCTCTGTGCTACGGCTGGATCGACAGCGTCCGCAGGTCCTACGACGCCGACCACTTCCTGCAGCGATACTCCCGCCGCAGGCCGCGCAGCCCCTGGTCGCGGGTGAACGTCGAGCGCATGGAGGCGCTCATCGCCGCGGGCCGGGCACGGCCACCGGGCCTGGCCGAGGTGGCGGCCGCCAAGGCCGACGGGCGGTGGGACGCCGCCTATGCCGCGCAGCGCGACGCCACCGTCCCCGACGATCTCGCGGCGGCGCTGGCCGCGGACGCCGCCGCCCGCGAGTTCTTCGACCGGCTCGGCAAGACCGAGCAGTACCTGGTGATGCTGCCGCTGCTGAAGGCCACCACCGCCGAGACCCGCACGGCCCGCCTGCGCAAGGCCGTCGACGACCTCGCCGCCGGCCGCAGCCCGCGCCCCTGACCGTCCGGCGCGCTCGACCGCGACGCGCGGCGCTGACCGTCCGGCGCGCTGACCGCAACACGCCTCTGACTGGACCGGCGGGCTCGACCGCAGCGCGCACTCCGTCGAGCATTCGCAACGCGGGTCCTGGTGCGCCGTGACCGAGCGCACCGGGACCCGCACACCCGACTACCGGGACAGCCAGTCGGTGAGGATCGAGTCGACCTGGGCGGCGTGCGCCGTCTGCGGGGCGGCGTCGATGCCCGGCTCCTCGGCCAGGGCGTGCCCCAGCCCGGGGACCGTGACCAGCGACGCGCCAGCGGGCAACGCCGCCCACAGCCGCTCGGCCGGGTCGCGGAAGGCGTCCTTCTCGTCCTCCTCGCCGACCACCATCAGCAGCGGCCGGTCGATCTCCGCGGCGCGGGCCACGAAGTCGAGCCGGTCGGCCGCGGCCCGGCTCTGCTCGGTCCAGGTGTACGGCATGCCGAACCGGCGCGAGTTCGCGTCGACCAGCGTGCCGAGCTGCACGGCCGGGCTGACCAGCGCGACCCGGTCCACGGCCAGGCCGGAGCCGGTGAGCACGCGCAGCGCGGTCATCGAGCCGATCGAGCCGCCGAGCAGGCTCAGCGGGCCGGTCGTGCCGAGCTGCGCGCGCAGGTCGGCGAGCGCCGCCGGGAACTCCTCAGCCGCCTGCCGGGTCAGCGGCTCGAACAGGTTCAGCACCGCGTCCTCCATGACGAGCTTCATCAGCTCGTCGGGGCCGCCGGGCAGGGAGCGGGCGCCGGTCATCGGCAGGCCGAGGTAGACGCGCCAGGCGTTCAGGCCGTTCAGGGGTAGTGCGGCAGCCATCGCCTGCTCGCTGCGGGGCGGGTCGAGCAGGTGCCAGGCGACCACGAGCGGGGTGTCCGCGGACGGGACGGCGGGCGGCAGGGCGACGTACGGCACTCCGGCCGCGGTTCCAGTGAGCGTCATGCGGTCAGTCAACCCGCCGTGACCGGCAGCGTCGAACAACCATGCGAACGGGGTGGACAACCGTCGGTTGTCAGGCCAGGCTGGCCCGATGGATCTGGACCTGGCACAGGTACGCGCGTTCGTGCGCGCCGCCGAGGAGCTGCACTTCGGACGGGCCGCGGCGGGGCTGTACCTGACACAGCAGGCGCTGTCCAAACGCGTCGGCCGGCTGGAGCAGGCGCTGGGCACGCGGCTGTTCGAGCGGGGCGGGCAGCGGGTGGAGCTGACCGATGCCGGTGCGCGGTTCCTGCCGTACGCCCGCGACCTGCTGACCCTGGCCGTGCGGGCGGCGCAGGCAGTCCGGCCGACGCCGCTGCCGCTCAAGGTGGACGTGTGGGGGCCGGTGCACCGCCCGCTGTCGCTGCTCGGCGAACTGGTCGCGGCGTACCCGGATCTGCTGCTGGAGCTGAGCATGCGGCGCAGCCTCGGCTCGGCGCTGGACGCGGTGGCCCGCGGGGATGTCGACCTGGCCTGGGGCCGGCCGCACGACCTGGGCACGCCGTGGCCGGAGGGGCTGCGCCGGCGGCTGGTCTGCCTGGAGCCGATCGCGGCCGGGGTGCTCGCCGGGCACCCGCTCGCGTCGGCGGCGTCCGTGGGCGCGCCGGAGCTCGCCGAGTACGGCCTGTGGATCCCGTTCGAGGACCGTCCGCCGGAGCTGGTCGGCCTGCTGCGCGCGTACGCCGGGGCGCTGGGCGTGCCGCTGACCGGCACCGCGGGCAACCTGGGCGTCGAGCACACGCTGGCCGAGCTGCGCCGCAGGCCGGAGCGGGTGACGCCGCTCGGTGCCTGGTGGCAGCTGCCCGCCGACGTGGTGCGGGTGCCGCTGCGCCCGACGCCGTACCTGCCGTGGTCGGTGGTGTGGCGGGCCGACAACCCGCACCCGCTGCTGCCGCGGCTGCTCAAGCTGCTGCCGGGGCCGGGCTCGGTGCGGTTCGCCCCGGACCGCGACTGGCTGCCCGAGGCCGACCGCGCCGACCTGCCCGCCCCGCCGGACGGGCGAGCGGCGCGCGTTCCCCGGCAGTCCGGCCGCACCCGGGCGGCCGCCTAGGACGTCGGCGGCCGCCCGGGCCCGGTGTGCGCTCAGGCGGCGGTCAGCTCGGCGAGCAGGCGGGCGCGCAGGCCGGTGTCGTCGCGGCCGTCGGGATACCAGGTGCAGGCGACGTCGATCGCGGCGACGCGGCCGGTGGCCAGCACCCGGCGCGCGGCGGCGAGCACCGCGTCGGCCGACGGGCCGCCGGGCACCGGGAAGCGCAGGCCGGGCAGGTCGGCCGGGTCGATGACGTCGAGGTCCAGGTGCAGCACGAGCGGCCCCGGCGGCAGCGCGTCCTCGCCCAGGTCCGCGACGCCGCTGCGGTGCACGGCGGCGGCGTCGAGGTAGGCGGCCTCCGGCGGGTCCAGGTCGCGGGCGTCGACGAGCAGCGCGCGGTCCTCGGCGATCGGGCGCAGGCCGATCCGCTGGGAGATCAGCTCCGGCCGGTAGCCGACGATGATGCGCAGCGGCATGCCGCCGACGTACCCGGAGGTGGTGGTCTCCAGGGTCTGCACGTCGCCGTGCGCGTCGAACCACACGATCGCCGGGTCCACTCCGGCCTGCTGCAACCCGGCCATGGTGGCCAGGGAGACGGTGCAGTCGCCGGACACGACCACCGGCACCGCGCCCGCCCGCGCCACCCGGGCCACCTCCCGCGCCGCCGAGGTGTAGAGCCTGCCGAGCCGCGCCCACACGTCACCGCCGGGCAGCTCCTCGGTCACCGCGGTGACATCGAGGTGCGGCGGCAGCGGCAGGTCGCGATCGGGCAGTCGCTCGTCGAGGTGATACGGCACCAGAATGATCTCCACAAACCCCACCCTACCGGCCCCACCCCAGCGCCGATCTTGCGCGTACGGTGGGTACGACACGCGCAGATCGGGCAAAAGGGCAACAGTTCGCGCAAGATCGACGAGATCTTGGGCGCGGGCCGCGGGCCGGGGTGGCGGGTCAGCGGGTGGTGGTGCGGGCCAGGGTGATGGTCCGGCCGCGCTCGGTGTCGGGGAAGCGGGCGAGTCTGGCCCGGACCTCGGCGGCGTCCACATCGGCGCCGAACAGCTCGCTGCCGGGTTCGAGGCGTACCCCGTCGGCCAGCGACCCGGCCACGACGGGGTCGAAGCCGAGCGAGTCGACCAGCGCCGCCACGGCGGCGAGGTCCGCGGGGTCGTCGCCCGCGATCGCCACGGCCAGGCGCTGCGGGTCGCCCGCGGGCCGGGCCTGGTCCTCCAGGTTGTGGTAGCCCACGTGGTTGAACGCCTTGACCACCCGCGAGCCGGGCAGGAACGCCTGGACCAGCTCACTGCTCGACGTGCGCGGGTCGGTGAGGTCGGCGCGGACGCCGTCGACCTCCCACCAGTAGTTCATGGCGTCGACCACGAGCCTGCCCGCCAGCGCGTCCGCCGGGATGGTGCGGTACCTGCCCAGCGGCAGGGCGAGCACGACGATGTCGGCGCGCGCGGCGGCGTCCCGGGCGTCGGTGGCCACCGCGCCGGGGGTGAGCACCTCGACGGTGAGCGCGATCTTCGCGGGGTCGCCGGAGCCGGCGACGAGCACTCGGTGCCCGGCGGCCAGGGCGAGCCGGGCGAGCACGGTGCCCAGCTTGCCGGCGCCGAGGATGCCCAGGGTGAGTGGATGCGGGGTGGGGTGGGTCATGGGGTCTCCGATCAACGTGCGGCGGCGTCAGCCGGCGAGCAGGTCGCGGACCATGGGGAGCACCTTCGAGCCGTACAGCTCGACCGCCCGCAGCCGGGCGCTGACCGGCTGCGCGCCCGCGGTGTAGATGAGGTCGAACCGGCCGACGCCGAGCGCGCGCACCGCACCGGCGATCTTGCGGGCGACGGTCTCCGGGGAGCCGATGTAGAGCGAGCCGTGCTCGACCTCGGCGTCGAACTCGGCGCGGGTGACCGGCGGCCAGCCGCGCAGCGCGCCGATCCGGTCGCGGATGACCCGGTAGTGCGGCCAGAACACCGCCCTGGCCGCGTCGTCGGTGTCGGCGACGAAGCCCGGCGAGTGCATGCCGACCGGGTGCGCGGTGGTGCCGTACTGCTCGGCGGCCCGCCGGTAGAGGTCGAGGTACGGCGCGAAGCGCTGCGGCCGCCCGCCGATGATCGCGAGCATGAGCGGCAGGCCGTGGCGCGCGGTGCGCACGACCGACTGCGGCGAGCCGCCGACACCCACCCAGGTGGTGAGGCGGCCGGACGCGGTCTTCGGGAAGACGTCGGCCCGGTCGAGCGGCGGGCGCATGGTGCCCGTCCAGGTGACCGGTTGCTCGTCGAGCAGCTTCACGAACAGGTCGAGCTTCTCCTCGAACAGCGCGTCGTAGTCGGCCAGGTCGTAGCCGAACAGCGGGAACGACTCGGTGAACGAGCCCCGGCCGAGGATGACCTCGGCGCGGCCCTGCGACAGCGCGTCGACGGTGGCGAAGCGCTGGAAGACCCGCACCGGGTCGTCGGAGCTGAGCACGGTCACGCCGGAGCCGAGCCGGATGCGCGAGGTGCGGGTGGCGATCCCGGCGAGCACGGTCTCCGGGGTGGACACGGCGTACTCGGGCCGGTGGTGCTCGCCGAGGGCCAGCACGTCGACGCCGAGGTCGTCGGCGAGCACGGCCTCGGCGACGACCTGGCGGATCGCGGCCGCGTAGGACACCGGCCGGCCCGCGTCGTCCTCGGGCACGTCGCCGAAGGTGTCGAGGCCGAAGATGAGATCAGACATGGGCGGGCTCCGTCGCGAGTAGTTCCCGCACCCGCGGGGCGACCTCGCGGCCGAGCAGCTCGATGCTGCGGGCGCGGGCCTGGCGGGGCAGGTGCATGATGTCGTACTTGAGGTCGAAGCGGCTCAGCCGCAGGTCGCGGGCCACCGTGGCGATCTTCTGCGCGACCGTCTCGGGCGAGCCGACGAACAGCGCGCCGCCGTCGAGCTCGGCCTCGTAGCGTTCCCGGGTCGGGTGGTAGAAGCCGCGCTCCCGCTGGATCTTCGCCACGACCGGCTGCCAGTGCCGCCACCAGGTCTCCCGGGCCTGCTCGTCGGTGTCGGCGACCAGGCCCAGCGAGTGCTGCCCGATCGGCAGCGCGGGGTGCCCGAACTGGGCCAGCGCCCGCAGGTAGAGGTCGACGTGGCCGGCGAAGCGCTGCGGCCGCCCGCCGATGATCGCGAGCATGAGCGGCAGTCCGTGGCGGGCGGCGCGGACCACCGAGCCGGGGCTGCCGCCGACGCCGATCCAGGTGGGGATGCCGCCGGGCCGCATCCGGGGGTGCAGGCGCTGCTCGACCAGCGGGCTGCGTACGGTGCCGGACCAGGTGACCCGGTCCTCGCGCTGCAGCCGCAGGAACAGGTCGAGCTTCTCCTCGAACAGCCGCTCGTAGTCGGCCAGGTCGTAGCCGAACAGCGGGAACGACTCGGTGGCCGAGGCCCGGCCGAGCACCAGCTGGGCGCGGCCGTGCGACACCGCGTCCAGGGTCGAGAACTCGTGGTAGAGCCGTACCGGGTCGTTGGTGCTGAGCACGGTGACGGAGGTGCCGAGCCGGATCCGCTCGGTCGCGGTCGCGATGGCCGCGAGCAGCACGGGGGTCGCCGAGTCGGTGTGGCCCTCCCGGTAGTGCTCCCCCACGCTGAACACGTCGAGCCCGACGGAGTCGGCCAGCCGGGCCTCCTCGACGATCAGCCGCACGGTCTCGGCGTCGCTGAGGACCCGGTCGCCGTCGGTGGCGACATCGCCGAACGAGTTGAGTCCCAGCTCGAATGCTGCTGTCGGCATCGCTGCCCCTTCCCGGTCGGCTGATTGACATGTCAATTATGTAAGCCGGTATGATTGACATGTCAATCGGAGGGACCATGACGCGCACCACACCTGAACAGCGCAGACGACGCCAGTTGCCGACGACCGAGCAGCTGCGGATCTGGCGGGACTTCATCGAGACGACGGAGGCGCTGCGTTCGGAGATCGCCTCGCGGCTGCAGAGTGACTGCTCGCTGTCGCCGGGCGACTATGCGGTGCTGCTCGCCCTCAGCGAGGCCCCGGACCGGCGGATGCGCTCCTCCGAGCTGGCCGCCCGCATCAACTGGGAGCGCAGCCGCCTGTCCCACCACCTCGGCCGGATGGAGCGGCGCGGGCTCATCCGCCGCGAGGAGTGCGCCGCCGACAGCCGCGGGGCCGAGATCGTGCTGGCCGACAGCGGAGCCGAGGCGTTCCACGCCGCCACGGTCCCCCACCTGCGCGCGGTCCGCGAGCTGTTCGTGGACGCCCTGACACCGGACCAGCTGACCGCGGCGGGCGAACTCGCCGCGGCGCTCCGCGCCGGCCTGGCGTCCCGTGAGCCGTGAGCCGTGAGCCGTGCCGAACGGTGCCTGCTGGCCTGACCTGCCACCGTGCCACGGCCGGGATCCCTGCCGCGGCACCGGGCGGGCCGCGATGAGATCCAGTGTGGACGATCACACTGTGGGATTGTCGGCGCGTTGTGTGAAACTCCTCGGGTGACGTTCACCCCGCCGCCGACACCGCCCGAGTATCCGCCCACCGCCCCGTGGCAGCCGGGCCCCGTCCCGCCGCAGCCCCGCAGCAACACGGGACTCATCATCGGCGTGGTCGCCGGCGTGCTGGTGCTGTGCCTGGCGGGCCTCGCCATCGGCGGCATCGTGGTGTTCAACGTGCTCGACGGCAGCCCGAGCGCGAGCGGGCGGCCGTCGCCCGCGTCACGCACCACCGAGGCCGCGGTCTACTCCCCGCCGCCGGTGGTCGAGACCACCGAGGCCGCGCCGCCGCCCGCCCCGGTCCGGGTCGGCGACTGCGTCGCGGTCGACACGTCGGGCAACTACCTCGGGCTCGGCAACTGCAACGGCTCGAGCGGCACCTACCGGGTCCTGTCCGTGGACCACTCGCAGCGCACCTGCGCCGACCCCGACTCGCCGTACATCACCGTCGACGGCTACCGGCTGTGCATGGAGCTCTACCTGGTGCGCAACTACTGCTACAAGCTGCCCGCGGGCAGCGGGTGGGTGACCGCGGCGGCCAAGTGCAAGGCCAAGGGCACGGTCCACGTCATCGACATCGTACCCGGCGCGAAGAACGGCGACCGGTGCACCCGCGACTACAAGTGGAACCACTGGTACCGCTACACCCACCCCACCGTCGTCTACTGCGTCATGAAGTACTGACCACGGCCGGTCCGGTTCACAGCGAGCCGGACTCCGGCCAGAACGACCAGTGCGTGTTCGGCCGGTGCGTCGGCCGGTACGCCGCCACGTCGCCCGTCGCCAGCACCTGCGCGAGCTGCTGGAACGTCTCCGTCTCGCTGGGCAGCTGGTCGTGGCGGGCCGGGTCGCGGTGCCACCACTCCTGCAGCACCATGATCCGCGGCAGGTCGGCGGGCAGCCGGTGGCGCAACTCCTGCTCGTCGGCGAGCAGCAGGTCGCGGTACTCGGGCACCAGGCGGCGCAGCACGTCCCACACCGGCTCGCCGGCCTCCGCACGGACCGGGACGGCCTCGCCGCGCACGACGACCGGCACCATGCCGCCGTGGCCGGCGCGTTCCAGCTCGTGCATGTTCTCGACGCGCTCGATGAAGTCGCCCGGTCCGTAGCCGGGCGCGCCGCCGGTCAGGCAGTTGCCGAAGCAGTGCAGCACGTCGATGACGTTGCCCGCGCGGGCGTGGAAGCCCACCAGCTCGATGACCAGCGCCCAGCGGCGCTCGTCGCGGAAGGCGTGCAGCCGGGCGTCGATCGCGTGGTGGTAGCCGTGGTCCGGGTCGGCGAAACCGAAAGCGCGGGCGGCGGCGTCGAGCTGCGCCAGCACCTCGTCGGGCGAGATCACGGCGGGACACTACACCGTCCGCCGGGCCCGGCGGCCGCCGCGACGCGCCCGTCACGGGTCAGATCCGCAGGGCGCCGGGGGCGGTGCCGTACGCGCGCCCGCACGCGGTGAGGGCGAGCACGCCCTGCCCGCTCATGCGGGTGTGCGGACCGAAGGCGCTCGGATCGACTGAGGTGAGCGCCGCTATGTCGGTGGCGTGGCAGGTCTCGGGGATGCCGAGGCGCTCCATCAGCTCGGCGCGGCGCGCCATGAACGCGTCGGTGTCGGCGAAGTCGATCCCGGCGTAGGCGTCGGCGGGCAGCTCCGGGCGCTCGTCGGGCAGCAGGAAGCCCTCCTCGGCGGGGTGGCGCGGTCCGGCGTGGTTGTCCGCGTCGGCCTCGTAGAAGCGCTGGACCGTCCCGTCCTCCGCCAGGCACCAGGCAGTCCAGCCGTCGCCGCAGCTCATGCCGTAGAGGTGGGCCGCGCCGAACAGCTCGCTGAGCCGGGCGCAGGTGCACATCACCGCGTACGCCCAGTCGAAGGGGTCGTCCGAATCGGCGTGGGCCATGGCGGTGTCGGCGCCGAAGACGAGCGTCCAGCCGTCGACGGCCGGGGTGACGTATGCGCGCCCGTGCCGCCGATGGTCGTCGTGCTGAAGGTGCCATCCGTGGTGGTCGTGGTTCCAGGCCGACTCCCCCAGCCGCAGGGTGACCGGTTCGGGGTCGGACAGGTCGAGGGCGGACAGCACGGCCGCCTGGTCGGTGCTGCGCACGGCGAGCCACGTGCCGCACAGGTGGACCGGCTCGGGTGTCTCGGCGCGCTGCTTGACCCGGATGAGCCGCCGCACCGCGGCCCGGTCGCGCTCGCTGATCGCGGCCGGGTCGATGTCGGCCAGCGCCGTCAGCGCGCCCCGGCGCAGGCCGCCCGGTCCGTGCGCCCGGATCCGCTGCAGCGTCGGGAGCAGGCCCGGCCCCAGCTCAGGCAGCGCCCACTGGCCGCGTTGGCGCACCTGCTCGTCCTCGTCGCGCAGCAGGGCGAGCAGCGCGTCGGCGTGGGGCAGTGAGCGCTCCTTGCGGCACTGCAGCACGTACGCGGCCTGCGCCCGCACCTCGGCGCTCGGGTGCCGCAGCAGCTCGGCGTAGGGTGTCAGGTCGTCGAGCTTCATCCAGCTCAGCGCGAAGCACGCGTAGCGGCGCACCTCGGGGTCCGGATGCTCGGCGATGACGTCGACCACCGGTGCGAACGCGGGCAGCCCGATGCGGCCGAGCAGCTGCGCGGTCAGCCCCCAGTCGATCCGTTGCCGACTGCGGCACAGCTCGGCGACCAGCGCGGGCACGGACTGCGCCCCGGCCCGCACGATCGCCTCCTGCGCGGCCGTCCGGACCGCGCCGTCGGTCGAGGCGAGATCCTCGATCAGCGATGCGTTCCACATGGGACGCCACGCTACGTCAGCGCGCCGACATTCTGCCCGCGATCGGCCGCGCGCAGGCCAGAGGCTCCGGCCGAGCCCAGGGAACAGCTCGGCCGGAGCCTCGGGCGCCGCCCGCCTCGCGTCGACCCGCCGGGCCCGTCGCGCGGCGCGCGGCGCATGACGCGCGGCGCGTGCCGGGGGCGACTACTGCCCCGTGGAGTGGAGGCTCGACACCTCGGCGGCGGTCAGCACGCGGCTGTAGACGCGGAACGAGTCGACCGCGCCGTCGAGGTAGGGGTCGCCGCTGTACTGCGAGCGGCCGATCCAGTTCTGCGAGGTGCTGCCCAGCGCGCCCGGGGTGAGGGTCATCGCGGTGTTGCGGGCGACCTCGGCGCCGTTGACGTACAGGATGCCGACGCCGGCGCCGACGGTGACCGCCACGTGCGTCCAGGCGCCGGTGGGCAGCGCGGCGGGGGCGTTGATGCGCTGCTCGCCGCCCGAGCCCGAGGTCGTGATCGCGAACCGGGCCGTGCCCGAGCTGCTGCTGGGCACCAGGAACATGTTGGTGGTGGTGTTCGAGCCGAAGTCGAACAGCCGCGCCCAGTTGGTCCGGGTATCCAGCCGCACCCAGGTGGCGATGGTGACCGCGGACGCGCCGGCCAGGATGCCCGACGGCAGGCTGACGTACTGCGCGGTGCCGCTGAGGTTGACCGCGTTGCCGGTGCGCCCGGCGACCCAGGTCGCGCCCCCGGCCACCGTCGCGGTCTTGCCGTTGCCGGTGGCGTCGGCGGCCGTGGTGCCGGAGGTCTCGTTGAACAGGTAGTGCGCCACGAACGCGGGCAGCGGCGTGGTCGTGGTGACGTTCCAGTAGACCGTGTACCGCTGGCCGTGCATCTTGTAGAACGGCAGCAGGGTCACGTTGCCGGTGGACGCGCTCGCGGTGAACTGCAGCGGCGTGGCCGTCGCGGCGATCGACGACGCGTTCAGGGTGGGCAGCGCGGACAGGTTCGTGCTGCCGTACGCCCCGGCGAGCACGATCGGGCCGTACTTGACCGCCTGGGTGGTGGCCGAGTCCGGGGTGGCCTCGCGGACCAGTGCCATCGGCAGGGAGACGTCGACGACGTCGCCGGTGGCCCAGGTGCGGTTGATGACGGCGTACGAGCCGGGTGTCACCCCGCTCTGCGTGGTGCCGTTGACGCGGATGCTCGCCCCGGCGGCCCACGCGGGCACCCGCACGCGCAGCGCGAACGTGCCGGACCCGGCCGTGACGGTCAGCCTGCTGGACGGCGCCTCGGGGAACGTGGTGTCCTGCCGGATGGTGACGCCCTTGGCAGCCCAGTTCAGCTGGGAGGCGATGAACAGGTTGACGTACAGGTTGTCGCCGGAGTGGAAGTAGATGCTGTCGCCGTACTTGGTGTTGGTCTCCATGCCCGTGCCGTGGCAGCAGGTGAAGTTGTTGTAGTCGTTGCTGTAGGTCTTGATGCCGCCGGCCCGCAGCGGGATGTAGTAGCTGTGGAAGCCGTGCGCGGAGTTCGGGTCCTGCGCGCCGAGCAGGTGGTTGTACAGCGCCTTCTCGTAGTAGTCCATGTAGTCGGCGCGGGCCGGGTTGGTGAAGAACAGCTGGCGGCTCAGCTTGAGCATGTTGTACGTGTTGCAGCACTCGGCGGTGCTGTCGGACAGCTCGCTGGCGATCCGGTTGGGCGCCTTGAAGTACTCGCCGTTGGAGTTGCCGCCGATGGCGTAGGTGTGCCGCCCGACCACGATGTCCCAGAAGTTGACCGCGATGTCGCGGTAGCGGGTCGTGCCGGTCGCGTGGTACTCGCGGATCGCGCCGATGACCTTCGGGATCTGGGTGTTGGCGTGGTAGTTGTTCAGCGCGTCGGTGTTGGCCGCGAGCGGGTCGAACACCTCGGCGTGGTCGAAGTGCTGGGCCGCGGTCAGGTGCGCACTGTTCTCGGTGAGCTGGTAGAGGTTGGTCAGCACCTCGTTCATGCCGCCGAACTCGGTGTCGAGCATGTTCTGCCGCTGGGTCTGGGTGAGCCGGTCGTTGCGGAACTTGACCCAGCCCGCCATCGCGGTGAGCACCGCGAGCGCCTGCGCGTTGCCGGCCAGCAGATGCATGTCCAGCAGCCCCGCCATGATCTTGTGGAGGGTGTAGTACGGCGCCCACACCTGCTGGCGCGCCTCGACCCGGTCGATGAAGCTCTCCGGGAAGGCCGACAGGTAGCCGGTGTTGTACCCGGCCGTGGTCGCCCGGGCCTGGCAGATCGCCAGCTGCGCGACGAGGTAGTCGCCCTTGGTCTTGAAGCTGGTGGTGCCGGTGCCGGCGTACGCCTGGGCGAGGCCGGTCAGCACGTGGCCCATCGAGTGCCCGCGCAGCTCGGTGGTCGGCGACTCCCAGCCGCCGCACGCGGTGGCCGACGAGCTCAGCCCGTAGTTGAGGCGGAAGGTGTGCAGCAGCCGGTCGGCGTCGAGGAAGCTCAGGTAGCTCTGGGTGCGGCCGGTGTTGCTCAGGAACGGGCCGGCCAGCAGCGTCACCGCGCCGAGCGGGAACGGGTGGACCGACACGCCGATGTCGGTGCGGGCGGCGTGCGCGGGTGCTGCGGGCAGGCTACCGGCGACCGCTGCGGCTGCGGCGCCGACCGCGCCGGCGCGCAGCACGGTACGGCGGGACAGTGCGGACATCTCTTCGCCTTTCTCGGGGACGGGGCGGTGAGAGCGAAGTGTCCGGGCGATCTGACGATGTCCTACGAAAACCCTTTCGGCAAGATGTCCGGCTCATTGCGCCAGCTTTCGAAACCTTTCGGCGCACTGCTGCCAGGCGGCCCCGTCCCGCCAAGATCGCTGCTTTGTGCCATGATCTGCGCTCGCACCACAGGTTCTGACACCGCGAGGCGATCTTCGCCGGGAGACGCGGAAGGCGATGGGGTTCGTCAGCGAACCTTCGGCCAACGTGGACATGGCGGCGGGCCGAGGTCAGCTGCGCGGCGACGCTGATGGACGCCGGACCTGGGCCACGATCTCGTAGCGGGGCAGCAGGCGGCGGGCGGCGGGCACCCGCCCGGCCAGGTCGGTGGCGCCGGGATCGGCGCCGGCCGCCCGCAGCGCCGCCGCGAGGTCATCCGCGAGCGCCTCCTCGGCGCGGTGCAGCGGCGTCGCGCCCTCCTTGTCCCGGCCGTCGACCGGCAGGCCCGCCGCGAGCAGCCGCGGCAGCAGCACCTGGTGGTCCAGGTGGGACAGCACGTGCAGCAGGGTGCCGCCGCTACCCTCGGCGACGGCCGGGTCGAACCCGGCGTCGAGCATCGACACCACCAGGTCGGTGCGCCCGCGCCGGGCGGCGTGGAAGAGGTCGGCGCGCTGCCAGCGCAGCCGTTTCGGCAGCCGGCCGTGGCCGGTCTGCCAGGCGCGCAGCGCCGCCGCGCAGCCCTGGATCCGGCCGCCGAGCGCGCCGAGCGCCAGCTCGCGCCTGATCTCCTGCGGGGTGTGGTCGAGGGCGTCCAGCCGGCCATCGGCGACCCGCATCCGGTGCCACACCGTCGTGCAGCGCACCCTGACCTCGGGAAAGTCCCAGTGCGGCACGGACGGCCGCCGGGTCTGGCCGGGCCGCACCGCCTCGAACACGAGCGGGTGCAGGTCATGGGCGGACATCGGCCCCGGCTCCAGGTATGCCGCGTCGCTCAGGGTTTCGGGGTGCCTGGCGGCGTACGCGGCACGGCGCTCGGCGACCGCGTCCGCGCGCCAGCACCACACCGGCAGCGGGGTCCAGTAGCCGGGCAGCCGGCTCGCGTCGGTGACCCCGAGGTGCGCGCCCCGGTCCTCGGCCGACGACGCCGGTCCGGTGATCACGAGCACCGGGCCGTCGAGCAGCCCGAGCAGGCGCTTGCGCTCCTTGCCGTAGTCGTACGGGTAGGCCGGGACGGCGCGGTGGATCGACGCCTGGCGGGTGAGGACGACGAGCCGGGTCCACTGCGGCCAGCTGCGGTATCCGGTCGCAAGGTAGGCGCCCAGCAGGTCGGGGGCGAGGTGGCGCAGGTCCTCGGCGATGCGCAGGGCCGCGGAGCCGCCGAAGGTGACCGCCACGTCGGCGAGGTCGACCGCGGGCGTCAGCCCGGCGGCACGGCAGGCGCCGGCCCAGTCCCCCGCCTCGCGCAGCCGGGTGCACTCGTCGACCACCGCCGGGGCCGTGTGATGCAGCGGGGTGCGGGTGAGGTGCTCCCACCGCCAGTCGGACATGCCCGGATCTCCCTGTCACCGTCGGGTGGGGAGCGGGACCGGCCGGATTCGCACCGGCGTCCTCTCGATGTGAGTGCGAGCGCGACGACTTCTGCGCTACGGCCCCGCCCGGCGGGCAGTCTAGCGACCGCTCGCCCGGTGCGCGGGTACGGGCGAGCGGCCTTCACGTCGGGTGCGCGGGCGACCCGCCCGCGGGCCGGGACGGGCGGCCGGTCAGGCGTCGCAGCCAGGCGACCCGGAACACGGCGGATGGTCAGGCCTCGTAGCCAGGCGTGCCACGACGCGGCGGCTGGTCAGGCTCGTAGCCAGGCGTGCCAGGAGGCGGCGGTGACGGGGGCGCCCGGGTGGTCCAGGGCCCAGCGCAGGTAGCCGGCGCGCAGGCGGACCAGGCCGTCGAGGTCGTCCTCGGCCCACTCGACGATCATGCGAACCGACGGCTGGTGCAGCGCGCGGGCGAGCTTGACGTAGCCGAGGTCCTCGCAGCGGTGCTCGCGCCGGACCGCCGCGCCGACCAGGGCGAGCAGGTCGCCATGGGTCTCCGGGGTCGGCCCCTGCGTGGCGAGGGTGCGCAGGATGTGCCGCTTGGCCGCCCAGCTCTTGCCCAGCGACGCCCACTCGTCCGGGTACTCGGTCTCCCAGCGCAGGTAGAGCACGGCGTGGCGGGCGAACGGGGCGAGCTCCTCGGCGGCCGCCGCCCCGGACAGGTAGTGCCAGATGGGTGCGGCGAACATCCGGTCGTACGCGTCGCGCATGGCGGCGTGGACCTGGTCGTACTCGGCCTGCAGGCGCGGGGTGGCGCCGTCGCGCTCGGCGACGCGCTGGCGCGCGATGCGCACCCAGGTGTGGTGGCGCGCCCACTCGTTCTGGTAGCCGCGTTCGCGCTCGATCGCGGCCCGGCGCCGGTCGGCGTCCGGGTGCACGATGTCGAAGGTCCAGGCGAACTCGGCCAGCTGATCCACATGCACGGGGCAAGGTTGCCAGCGACTCGGCCGATCGCCAACGAATTGAGCCCCACGCGACCCCGGTGGGCAGTGGGCATGCTTCTACGCGATCATGCGACTACATAGAGTTACGAACGATGGCTTCCGGTCGGTCCGACCGGCACCTAGGGTGACGACGTGATCTTGCTGTTGAAGCTGGTGCTGGCGCCCGGCCTGGTCGTCGCCTCCTCGCTCGCGGGACGGCGCTGGGGCGCGCAGGTGACCGGCACCCTGGTCGCGCTACCCATCGTGGCCGGGCCGATCCTGTTGATCACCTGCCTGCAGCACGGCGCCGCGTTCGGCGCCCGCGCGGCCGGTGCCGCCCTGCTCGGCCTGGTCACCCTCGCGCTGTTCACGGTGGTGTTCGCGCGCTGCTCGCGTACCACCGGATGGGCCGGCTCGCTGGCCGCCGCCTGGGCCGCCTGCCTGGCCGGGGACTTCGCGCTGGCCGGGCTCGCCCTTCCCCCGGTGCTCGGCCTCGGCGTCGTGCTCGCGGCGGTCGTCGCGGCGCTGCGGATGCTGCCCGCCGTGCCGCCCGCCGGGCCCGCCGACGGGGCGCCCGCCTGGCCGTGGTGGGACCTGCCCGGCCGGGCGGCCGCGACCGCCGCCCTGGTGGTGGCGGTCACCGCCGCGTCCGGCGCGCTCGGGCCAGGTCTGACCGGGGTGCTGGCGCCGTTCCCGATCGCCACCAGCGTGGTCGCCGCCTTCGTGCTCGCCCAGAGCGGCTCCGACCAGGCGGTACGCACCCTGCGCGGCGTCGCCCACGGCCTGGTCGGCTTCGCCGTCTTCTGCTTCGGCGTGGCCGTGCTCGTCGAGCCGGCCGGCACCGCCGGGGCGTTCGGGGTCGCGCTGGCGGCCACGCTCGGCGTCCAGCTGGGCCTGCGGGCGGGGCTCAGCCGGTGGCGGATGCGTACCACCTGATCGCAGCGGGTTAGAGTCGCCGCCATGGCGTTCGACATCGCGACAGCCCGCGCGGCCTACCCGGCCCTGGGCGAGGGATTCCGGCACTTCGACGCGGCGGCGGGCTCGCTGGTGGCCGAACCGGTCGCCCGAGCGGTCCACGCCGTGTACACCGGCGCGGTCGCCAACCGCAGCGACGCGTTCGCGCCGGGCCGCCGCGCCCTGGAGATCGTCGTCGAGGCGCGCCGGGCCGTCGCCGACCTGCTCGGCGCGGACCCGGCGGGCGTGGTGTTCGGCTCCAGCGCCACCTCGCTGACGTACCTCATGGCGCGGACGGTTGCGGCGAGCTGGCAGCCCGGCGACGAGGTAGTCGTCTCGCGGCTCGACCACGACTCCAACGTGCGGCCGTGGATCCAGCTGGCCGCCGAGCGCGGCGCGACCGTGCGGTGGGCCGAGTTCGACCCGGCCACCGGTCAGCTGCCCACCGGCCAGTACCGGGAGCTGATCAACGAGCGCACCCGCGTGGTCGCGGTCACCGCCGCCAGCAACGCCATCGGCACCCGGCCCGACGTGCCCGCCATCGCCGCGCTCGCACACGCGGCCGGCGCGCTGGTGTACGTCGACGGCGTGCACGCCACCCCGCACCAGCCGACCGACGTCGCGGCGCTCGGCGCCGACTTCTACGTGACCAGTGCGTACAAGTGGTCCGGGCCGCACCTGGCCGCCTGCGTCGCCGACCCGGCACTGCTGGAGACGCTGCGCCCGCTCAAGCTGCGCCCGTCCAGCGACGCCGTGCCGGAGCGCTTCGAGCTGGGCACGCCGAGCTTCGCCTCGCTGGCCGGGGTCACCGCCGCGGTCGACCACCTGGCCGGCCTCGACCCGGCCGCCCCCGGCGGCCGCCGCGACCGGGTGCTGACGTCCCTGGCCGCGGTACGCGACTACGAGGCGGGCCTGTTCGGCCGACTCGTCGACGGGCTGGCGGGCATCGACGCGGTGACGCTGTGCCCCGCGCCCGACGACCGGTGCCCGACGGTGTCGTTCCGGCTCGGCACGCAGCACCCGGCGGCGACGTCGGCCCTGCTCGGCGACGCCGGGATCTGCGCCTTCGCCGGGGACTACTACGCCTGGGAGTACTTCCAGACGACGGGCCTGCGCGACACCGGCGGCGCCGTCCGCGCCGGCGTCTACCACTACACCACCGCCGAGGACGTGGACGTCCTCCTGGACACCCTGCGCACGGCGGCCAAGTCGGCCGCCTGACCGTCACCCCGGGTGACCGCTACATTTACGCAGAAGAATGCCCGCACGTCACGCATTCCAGTTTGGACCACCTCAGGATCGGGTGTTTGCGCTGGCAGCGGTATAACGGTCGCCACGGTTGGTGGCCGGGCCGGGCGGGTTGTACCCTCCACGCGACAGTCGGCCGGTCGGGGAGGAAGCCTTGCGCCCAAATGAAGAGCGCGCGCTCTACGGAATCGCGGACGACGGTCGGCCCGACCCGGCCGATGCGCAGACCGCGGCCGAGTTCGTCGCGCTGCTCGGCGCGTTCGTCGAGGCGTCCGGGCTGCCACTGCCCGAGATCGAGGAAGTAGCCAAGTCCAAGGGCTACGTGCTGCCGGAGACGATCATCGCCGCGGCACTGAGCAATGACACCCTGCCGCCCGAGGAGATGGTCGTGGCGCTGGTGCGCGCCATCGGCATCAACGACCGCGAGGTGAAGTACTGGGCGGACGCGTTGTGGCGCCTGCAGTCCAGGCCCGCCTACGACCCCGATCAGGAGCCCCGGCAGGAGTACGAGCGCAAGGCGGCGTCGAACGTCGCGAAGTTCTTCTCGACCAAGAACGATCCTGCTCCCGCCGAGCCCTATGTGGTCCCGGCGCCCGCCGAGGCCGGCCCGGGTCCCGCACCGAAGGTGGACCCCTATCTCGACCCGCCGGTCGAGGCCGGCCCTGCCGCGACGGACGACCGGCCCTATGTGGTCCCGGCGCCCTACGCGGTGGGCCACGTCCCGGGCGTCGACGACGCGTACGACGAGCGGCATGCGGCACCGCAATCCCATGACGCCGACCAGGATCCCGACCTGGATGAGCGCTACGAGGACCCGCAGCCCCACGGGGCCGGGCACGGTCCGGCGGCCGACGAGTACTACGAGGCGGACCCGCACCCCGGCGACCCGCCGTACGGCGCCGCCACCGAGTACGACCACGGCGAGTACGACGAGCCGTACGAGGAGCCCAGACCCGCCGACTACGCCGACTCCCCCGACTACGCAGCCTCACCCGACTACGCAGCCTCACCTGACTACGCCGACTCCCCCGGCTACGCCGAGGCACCGGCGGCGCACGCGGTCCCCGAGCGGCGGAGCCGCGGCTCACGGTCGGGTCTGCACCGGCTCGCCGCCCCCGACGACGATGACGCCGCCCGCCGGGACGAAGCGCCGCCCGTCCGGCGCCGCGAGAGCCGGGACACCACCCGGCGGGTGCGCCGGGACGGTCCGCGCGTCCGAGGGCTCGCGGCTCCGTCGACCAGCCGGTCCGGCCGCAAGGCAAAGTGGCCGTTGCCGGTCGCGGGAGGACTGTCCGCGGTGCTCGCCGTCTCCATCGTCGCCTGGATCGCGTTCGGCGGCAGCGGTGGCGGGCAGGCGCCCGTCAACGACGCCGCCGGCGCACCGCAGGGCGCCCGGTCCGCCGGCCCGACCACCACCGACGGCAGCCTGCCGAGCGAGGCGCCGGGGGTGGTCCCGGGCGTCAGCGCGTCCCCGCCCGCCGATCCCAACCCGCGGCAGACGACACAGGGGCCGCAGCCCGGCACCCAACCGACCGGGCAGGCGCCGCAGCCCGAGAACCCGCAGCCGACCACGCAGGGGCCGCAGCCCAGCGCCACCCCGGCCCGCACCTACAACACCTCCCTGAGCGGCACTGGCAGCACCACCTGCGCCAAGGAGGGCGGCCAGTGGCGGGTCCGGATCTCGGTCAGCGTCTCGGTGAGCGACGCGCCGCCGGGCGTCAGCCCGCGGGGCCAGGCCGGCCCGAGCGGCTCGATGCAAAGCTTCTCGCTCTCCGGCGGCGGCTCCTCGTTCAGCGGCTCCACCACCGTCGCGGTGGGTCCGGACTCCTCACCGAACGTCGGCACCGTGCAATGGGTGGTGACCATGAGCGTGCCGGGCGGCAAGACCGCCCGCGACGAGGCCTACGAGGGCTACAGCTGCGCCTGATCCGTTCGGGCCGGGTCCGCCCCGCGGAGCCCCGGCCCGGACGCCGCCGGAGGCGTTGAGCGCGAGGTGGTCGAGGTCACCGGGTCGCGGATCTGCAAGAACCTCCGACTTTCCGCGTTTCTGCCACAACTCGGTCACCCTCAGTCACCCGTCCCAACTAAGTACGCGCAGGCAGTCACCGGTCAGCGGTGGTAGCGGGCCCAACCGTTACATGATCAATGTAATCAAATTGTGACCGATCACTATTAGTGATCGCCGCGGGGTCGTAGCCGCCTCGCGGAGACGTCTATGCCGAGACGCGGTCCAAAACCGACGGTCGTCGTCACTGTCGGGATTGGTAGATCGCCGCCGACGGTAGCCGGCGCGACGCGCAGCGGGCTTGGCGAGGTGGGTTATGCCTTAGCCTCATCACGCTTTTGCGATTCCCGTCAATCGATCTCGGGAGGATCGGTGCGCGAACGTCTTGGTCCGTTGACGCGTAGACGTGCCTGGTTGAACGTCGGTGTGGTTTCGGTGTTGGCAGCCGGGTTCGCGGTGGGTCTTCCCCCATCTGCGGCGCTGGCTGCCGACGGCCAGCCGGCCGAGCAGCCTGTCGCCACGTCGCCCTTGCCCTATCAGGCCCCGCAGGTGCCGACCATGCCACAGTGGACGCCGCCCGCGGCGCCGGCGTGGCCGGTCGCCGGTTCGGCGGTGGTGAACCTGGGCAGTGGCACGCTCGCGTCGAGCTTGGATGGCGACATGGGCATCGCCAGCACGGTGACACCCGGCGGACTGCCCATCACGCTCACGGTGCCCACCTCATCCGGACTCAGCGAGGCCGAGATGGAGAAGCGGATCATGAAGGGTGAGCGGCTCAGGTACCAGGCCGCCCTGACTGGCACGCTGACCGTGTCCACCTACGCCCAGACGGCGTCGCAGTCGCTGGGCATGCGCGGCGTGGTGGTGTCGCTGTCGACCAGCGAGACGTTCACCTCGCCGGCGTTGCTGCAGGTGTCGGTGAACTACGCCGCGTTCGCCCGGGCGTACGGCGCCAACTACGGCGACCGGCTGCGGCTGGTCGCGATGCCGGCGTGCGCGGTGACGACCCCGACGGTCGCCACCTGCCGCACGCAGGCGCCGCAGGGCGCCAACAGCATCGCCACCGACCAGGTGTCGACCACCGTCGACCTCGGCACGTCGAGCTCCATGAGCTCCGGCGGCTCCATGCAAAGCGCCGCCGCCGGCGACCGGATCGTGCTGGCCGTGATGGCCGGCGAGGCGTCGGGCACCGGCAACTGGTCGGCCACGCCGCTGTCGCAGACCAGCGACTGGGCCGCGACCCCGTTCGCGGACGACAACGGCTGGTCGGCGGGCTCGGTGGCCGGTGACTTCACCTACAAGGTGCCGGTCCAGCTGCCGCCCGCGCCGGGCGGGCTGGAGCCGGAGGTCGCGCTGACCTACTCCTCGGCCCGGGTCGACGGCTTGACCAGCTCGAAGAACACCCAGGCGTCCTGGGTCGGCGAAGGCTGGGACTACCACCCCGGTTACGTGGAGCGGGCCTACCGGCTGTGCCGCAACGACGGTGTCTCGTACACCGGCGGCGATCTGTGCTGGGTGGCCACCTCGCCGGTGACGCTGTCCCTCAACGGCAAGACGACCCGGCTCATCGCGGCGGACACCGGCTGGAAGGCCGAGGACGACTCGCTGGGCTGGAAGGTCGAGCGGGTGACCGGCCTGGACAACGGCGTCCGTGACGGCGAGTCCTTCAAGGTGACCACTCCGGACGGCACCCGCTACTTCTTCGGGTCCCGGCGGCCCGGCGGTCCGAACAACGGCAACGACCCGAACGGCAAGTACGGCGGCCCGCTGTCGGTCGAGGTGTTCGGCAACAACGCCGGTGAGCCCTGCTACAGCAGCACCGGGTTCGCGGCCTCGCACTGCCAGATGCCGTACCGGTGGAACCTGGACCGGGTCGTGGACACGCACGACAACGTCATCGACTACGAGTGGTACCGCGACCGCGGCAGCTACGGCGGCAACAACGGCGCCAGCGTGTACCCGTACGACCACGGCAGCCGGCTGACCGCGGCGGTCTACGGCGCGAACCTGACCATCGGCAGCGCGCACACCGGCCGGGTGCAGTTCGACGCGTTCACCCGCTGCACCGGGACCACCACGACCTGCAACCCGGCCACCCCCGCCAACTGGGTGAACTGGCCGGACACCCCGTGGGACCAGTTCTGTGCCGTGGGTGCCACCACCTGTGGGCAGTTCACGCCGACGTTCTTCGACCTCTACCGGCTCGGCGCCATCGAGACGCAGGTGTTCCAGCCGGGCTCGGGCACGTGGGGCATGGTCAACCGGTGGGAGCTCACGCACACCTACCCGACCCACTCCGACGGCACGTCGCCGTCGCTGTGGCTGAGCCAGCTGACCCGCCCCGGGTTCGTCAACCCGCTCGTCATGGGCGGCACCGACCTGGCCAACCGGGTGGACTACAGCGCGGGCAACCCGGAGATGAAGCACTGGCGGCTCGCCCAGGTCGACAACGGGACCGGCGCGATGACCCGGGTGACCTACTCGGCCCAGGACTGCACCAGCTCCACCCTGCCCACCCAGGTCGACTTCAACGCCAAGCGCTGCTACGCGCAGAACAACAACGGGCTGTCGTGGTGGCACAAGTACGTCGTCAACGAGGTCAGTGTCGTCGACCACGTGGCGGGCGGCCGGACCGAACGCTGGCAGTACGGCTACAGCACGCTGGGATCGTCGACCACCACGTTGTGGAAGCACGACCAGGCGTGGCACACCCCGACGTGGCTGCGGACCTGGTCGCGTTGGGCCGGATACCCGACGGTCACCACCACCCACTCCGACTCCTCGGGCAACGGTCCCAAGGAAGTCTACGAAACGATGTTCTACCGGGGGCTGCACGGTGACTGGACCGCCGCCGGGGGTCACGGGACCCGGGTGGTCAACCTCATCGACGACGTCGACGGCGCGCGGCCGGACAAGGAGTCGCTGACCGGCAAGGTGGCCCGGGTCCGGGCCTTCGACGGGCCGGTCAACACGGATCGGACGAACTGGACGTCGTCGGAGTGGCACATCTACACCGTCACGGCCACCGGCTCGCTGGCGTTCGCGGCGCCGAACCCGACCATCTACGCCGCCCGCATCCGGGAGACCGAGACGCGGCGGTCGACCAAGATGGCCGACGGGTCGCAGCGGGAGAGCCGGGTGCGCACCGACTTCGAGGGCACCTACGGTCTGCAGACCAAGGTGACCGACGAGGGTGACACCGCCGTCGCCACCGACGACACCTGCACCATGACCGAGTACGCCACGGCCAACACGACCAAGTGGCTGATCGGTCTGAAGAAGCAGGAGTGGACCACCAACTGCGCCGCCACGCCCACCGCGCAGTCGGTGCTCAAGGCGTCGCGGACCCAGTACGACGGCCTGGTGTACGGGGCGGAGCCGACGCGCGGCCTGCCGACGGTCGAGCAGGTCGCCAAGGCGGTCACGGCCTACCCGCTGGTGGCCGGCGACTTCCAGCAGTCGCAGCGGTCCACCTATGACGGCTACGGGCGGGTCCTGGACTCGTTCGACGCCCTGAACCGGCAGGTCACCACGGCCTACACCCCGGTCACCGGCGGCCCGGTCACCAAGATGACCGTCACCGGTCCGTCTGCCAACGGCCAGCGCTGGGACACGGCGATCAACCTCGACGTCCGCAACGGGCGGCCGACCGCGGTGATCGACGTCAACGGCAAGGTCATTCTGGCCTCGTACAACGCCGACGGCCGGTTGGCCAAGATGTGGCAGAACAACCGGGCCAACGGCGGGACCTCCGGCGTGGTTCCCGATGTCGAGTACGTCTACCACCTCGGCGCGCCGGCGACGGTGACGACCAGGACGCTGATGCCCACCGGGCAGCAGCTGGAGTCGTTCGAGATCTTCGACGGCATGCTGCGGCCGCGGCAGAAGCAGACCCTGTCCGCGACCACCAGCGGTTCCAAGATCGAGGACACGGTCTACAACGGCATCGGCAAGGTCGACAAGACCACCATGGTGTACGCGGCCGAGGCACCCTCGACGACGTTGCGCGCGGTCAACGACCAGGACGCCAAGAAGCAGACCCGCTACGTCTACGACAACCTGGGCCGGGTCACCAACGAGCAGGAGTGGGCCGGCAACGGCACCACCGCCGGCCAGCTGTGGCAGACCGTCACCGCCTACGACGGTGAGAAGAAGGTCAGTGTCACCCCGCCGTCCGGCGGCACCGCCACCACGACCTTCAAGGACGTGCGTGGGCTGGTGACCGAGCTGCGCCAGCACTCCGGTGGCACCCCGGCGGGCACCGTCGCGGCGACCACGACCTACGGCTACGACCGGCTCGGCCGGCTGACCCAGGTCAAGGACACCGCGAACAACACCTGGGCCTACACCTACGACCTGCTGGGCCGCAGGACCCAGTCGGTGGACCCGGACGCCGGCACCTCGACCGTCACCTACGACGCGGCCGGGCAGGTCCTGTCCACCACCGACGGCCGTAACAAGTCGCTCCACTACACCTACGACGGCCTGGGCCGGACGACCCACCTGCGGGAGGACTCGTCCACCGGCAACCTGCGGGCGTCGTGGACGTACGACGGCGCGGCGCGCGGCAAGCTGGTCTCGGCCACCCGGTACGAGGGCGGGCAGAGCTACATCCAGACCATCACGGGCTACGACGACGGCTACCGGCCGCTGTCGGCCACCTACACGGTGCCCGGGTTCGGGACGGGTGGCGCGACGCTGACCTACTCCACCAACTACAGCTACAAGATCAACGGTGATCTGAACACCCAGACCTTCCCGGGTGTCGGCGGCCTGCCGCAGGAGACGGTGACGCAGCAGTACAACACCATCACCGGCCTGCCCAAGGGCCTGACCACCAACGCCAGCCAGGCGGTCTACCTGGACAACACCATCTACCAGTTCGACGGGTTGATCTACAACCGGTTCCTGGGCGGTGCGGACAAGCACGTCCGCATCCAGAGCAACTACAGCGCGCCGGGCCGGCGCCTGTCGAGCGTCTTCCTCAACACCGAGACCCCCGGGGTCCCGGGCGAGTACGGCAACTCGAAGCTCGCCAACGACGAGTACCTCTACAACGCGGCCGGCATCATGACGTCGATCCGCAGCTCCACCAACGCCGTGGCCGAGCAGCAGGAATGCTTCCGGTACGACAGCCTGCAGCGACTGAGCGAGGCCTGGACCCAGGTGCCCGGTTCGTGCACCACGGCCCAGCGAGGCGGGCCCGACCCGTACTGGCGGCAGTGGAGCCACAACGCGGTGGGCAACCGGCTCACCGAGACCGACAAGGACCCGGTCGGCGGGGACACCACCTGGACCGACACCGTCGGCGCCGCCGGTGGAGTCGCCCCGCACCAGGTCAAGACGATCACGGGGACCGGTCCCAAGGCCGGCCCGACCCGCACCTTCGGCTACGACGCGGCCGGCAACACCACCAGCCGGACGACTCCGAGCGGCACCACCCAGACGCTCACCTGGGACGCCGAAGGCCGCCTCAGCACCGTGGCGGAGGGCAGTGTCACCACCACCTACATCTACGACACCATGGGCAACCGGCTCATCGCCAGCAGCCCCAACAAGAAGACCCTGTACCTGCCCGACGGCACCGAGCTGGTGAAGATCGGCACGGCCAACCCGCTGGGCACCCGGTACTACGACGGCATCGCGGTGCGCGACAGCGCCGGGCTGCGGTGGATCTTCGCCGACCACAACGGCACCACCATCGCCCAGATCGACCCGAGCACCCTGAGCATCGCGAGGCAGCGCAGCATGCCCTACGGCCAGCCGCGTGGCCCGCGGGCCACCGAGTGGAAGGGCACCCAGGGCTATGTCGGCGGGACCACCGACGACAGCGGCCTGATCCACCTCGGCGAGCGGGAGTACGACCCCACCACGGGTCGGTTCATCTCCGTCGACCCGTTGCGGGATCTGACCGACCCGGCGCAATGGCACGCCTACGCGCTGAACCCGCTCCACACCGACGACATCCTGTCGCGAGTGGGAGCCTGACGGCCCGTTGAAGAAAGCGGTGCGGGGCGGTCCCTTTCGGGGCCGCCCCGCACCGCTTTGTGGACTGGGATCGACGCACGGCGCGGTCCGGCCGCACGGTCTGACCCCGAAAATGATCCTCAGTCGAGGATGCGGCGGATCGGCTTCGGGTCGGTGCCGTGGCGGCCCCACTCGCGGGGATAGCCGAGGGAGACCTCCTCGAAGCGCACCCCGTCGTAGTGCGTGGTGCGCGGGATGTGCAGGTGGCCGTAGACCGCGACGGCGGCGTTGAACCGCACGTGCCAGTCGGCGGTGCGCTCGGTGCCGCACCACTGCGCGAACTCCGGATACCACATCACCTCGGTGGGCTGGCGCACCAGCGGCCAGTGGCTGACCAGCACCGTGCGCGCCGCCGGGTCGAGCGCGGCCAGGCGTTGCTCGGTCTCGGCCAGCCGCGCCCAGCACCAGGACTCGCGGTCCGGGTGCGGGTCGGGGTGCAGCAGCAGCTCGTCGCGGCACACCACACCGGACGCGTACGCCTTGGCCAGCGACTCCTCCTTGGTCGTGGTGCCCGGCGCGCGGAACGAGTAGTCGTAGAGCTGGAACAGCGGCACGATGGTGACCGGTCCGCCCACGCCGGGCCAGACCGGGAAGTCGTCCTCGGGGGTGACCACACCATTGTCCCGGCACATCCGCACCAGCTCCTGGTAGCGCGCGACGCCGCGCAGCTGCACCGGGTCGGCGGGCACGGTCCACAGCTCGTGGTTGCCCGGCACCCAGATCACGCTCGCGAACCGCGAGCGCAGCAGCCGCAGCGTCCGCTCGACGTCGGCGAACTGGTCGGCGACGTCGCCGGCCACGATGAGCCAGTCGCCGTCCGAGGCGGGCAGCAGGCCGTCGACGACGCGGCGGTTCTCCTCGTAGGACACATGCAGGTCGCTCACGGCGAGCAGGGATCCCGTCACCCGGCGAATCCTTCCATCGCGGGACCGCCCCGTCGAGACTCGTCCCGGCGGTCGTGTCGCCGCAGCGCCGCCGGGCCGCGGCCGTGGCGGGCGGTGACGCAGCGGGTCAGGTGGGCGTGGTCGGTGAACCCGCACGCCGCCGCGATGTCGGCCAGATTGAGGTCCGTGCGCACGATCAGCCCGTGGGCGATGCCCAGCCTCGTCGCGCCCACCAGCTCCCGGAAGCCGGTGCCCGCCTCGGCGAGCGCCCGCTGCAGGCTGCGGGTGGAGGTGGCCGAGCGCGCGGCGACGGCATCGAGCCGCCAGCGGCGGGCCGGATCCGCGGCGACCAGCTGCCGGACCGCGGCCGTCGGCGAGCCCGGCTCCCGGTGGCCGCCGACGGCGAGCCGCCAGCCCGTGACGCGCCCCGGCCCGGCGCCGTCGAGCCTGTCGGCGGGCAGCTCGGAGCCGTCGGCGACGCACAGCGTCACCTCCGGCCGCCGCCCCGTGCAGGCGCCGATCAGGACCTGGTGGATCGCCGCGGTGAACAGGCTCTCGGCGAGGTGCGGCATGGCGCCGAGCAGCGGCCGGTGGGTCACCGCGAGCCATGCGCCGTCGCGTCGCAGGTCGGTGGTGTGTCCGGCGTGGAAGCGCAGCTGCATGGCCGGCAGCTGGGCGAGCAGCTCGGTCAGCGATCCGCGCTCGATGACCGCGGCGATGTCGTGCTCGCGCGGGCGGTCCAGCAGGTGCCCGGCCGCGCCGGTGAGCGCCGCCCAGCCGTGCCCGGCCAGCTCCGCCAGCAGGATGTGGTGCAGCCGCTCGGGCACCGGGTCTCCGGCGGCGTGCAGCCGGGCGGCGGTGTCGGCGGCCGGGCCGCCACCGTTCCGGCGTACGCCGAGCAGGGCGGCGCGGGCGAGGTCGGGGTGGACGGTGCGCTCATGTGCCGGGGCCCGCACCTGCATGGCGGAATCGTACAAGCGGCGGCGGCCCCGGCTCGGCCACGCTGGCGGCATGGACTTCCACGGAAAGCGCGTCCTGGTCACCGGCGGCACCAGCGGCATCGGCGCTGAGCTGGTGCGCCTGCTCGCCGAGCGCGGCGCGCTCGTCGCCACCTGCGGGCGCGACGCCGCCCGGCTCGCCGAGACCGTCCGGCGGCCCGGCGTCACCGGCTGGGTCGCCGACCTGGCCGACCCGGCCCGCTGCGCCGCGCTGGTCGGCGCCGCGGCCGCGGCGCTCGGCGGGCTCGACGTCGTCATCGCCAACGCCGCAGTGCAGCACCAGCAGTCGTTCACCGGCGGCTGGTCGGCCGAGCACAGCGCGCGCACGCTGGCCGAGGTGCACACCGATCTGGTGGGGCCGGTCGTGCTGGCGGGCGCGGCCGGGCCGCACCTGCGCCGCTCCCGCGGCGTGTTCACCGCGGTCACGTCCGCCCTGGCCTACTCGCCGAAGAAGGGTGCCCCGGTGTACTGCGCGAGCAAGGCCGGGCTGGCGGTGTTCCTGCGCGCGCTGCGTTACCAGTGGGAGGATGACGGCGCCGGGGTGACGGTGCAGGAGGCACTGATGCCGCTGGTCGCGACCCCGATGACGGACGGGCGCAACGCCGGCGCGCTGCCCGCCGGCGCGGCCGCGAGCCAGATCCTGGCCGGCGTGGCCCGCCGGACGCCGGTGATCGCGGTGGGACGGGCGAAGCCGTTCCGGCTGGTCCGGCGGGTGGCGCCGGGGATCGCCGACGCGATGCTGCGCGACGGGTGACGCCCGCCGGCCACGGGGCGCGGCCGCGGCGTTGCCGCGGCTCTGCTCACGCGGCGAGGCGGCGCAGCCGGGTGAGGAACTCCCGGCGCTTGGCCGGCTCCTCCAGCAGGTCGGCGCCCTCGCCGCTGAGCAGCTCGATCTCGGCCAGTTGCAGGTCCAGCTCGGCCTGGATGGCCGGGTGCGCCAGCTCCCAGGCCAGCGGGTCCGTCTCCGGCGGGCGGCGGCGCGGCCAGGCGCGGTCGGCGGCGGCGTGCACGGCGGCCGTGTCGAAGCCGCGCCAGCCCGCCCACGAGGCGAACTCTACGCAGCCGTGCAGGTAGGACTCCGCGGCGTAGAAGGCGGCCATCGCGGCGTTGCCGGGCATGTCGGTCGGGTCGTCGCGGCGGGCGTCGGCGAAGTTCGGGCTCAGGTAGAAGCAGCCGACGGCGTGCGCGACCTCCGGCTCGGCGGTCGCGTCCCCGGCCAGGCCGCGCCAGACCACGTCCAGCGCGGGCCGCCAGTCGGTCGCGTACGCGACGTGCTCGCGCGCGGGCAGGCTCTCGTGCTCGCGGACGAGCCGGTCGGCGACTACGGCGGCGTACGCGGCGCGCTGCAGCCGGGCGAGGTGCTCCAGCAGCGAGCGCACCGTGGCGCGCACGTCGAGGAAGTGTTTGAGCCCGAGCTGGTCCAGTTGCTCACGGACTACCTCGTCATGAATGGCATCTCGGACCATATCCGACATTATGCCCGGTCCACCTCGCCGGCTCAGCGCGCCCGCTGGTACTCCTCCCACGTCACCTTCGTCACCTGGGGACCGTCGTCGGGCCCGCGGTTGGCCAGGCCGTTGAACCCGAGGTAGTAGTCACCGGCCTGGTTGCGGGCCGGAGTGGACTGGTCGGTATCGGCCAGCGCGATCGCGTGGACGTGGTAGGGCCAGTTGCCCTGCGACGGCGTGCGCAGCCAGGCGGCGAAGCCGACCTCGCGCAGGCGCCGGACCGAGGTCGTGCGCTGCGTGGCGGTCAGGCCGTCCACGGCCAGGTCCAGGGCGCCGCCGCCGTCGTGGGTGCCCGCCGAGGTCGGGTCCTCCCCCGGGCTGTAGGAGCCCTGGCTGATGGTGAACTGGCGGCCGAGCAGCCGTTCGGCCTCCAGCAGCATCGCCTTGGTGCGCGCGTTGACCGGCACGCCCCGCCACGTCGCCACCGCGCCCGGCGAGAGCACCCTGGTCAGCGTGAAGCGGCCCTCGCCCAGCAGCCGCAGCGAGGTCGGGCCGGGCAGGCCGGTCGCGTCGAGGCCGGTGTAGCCCAGCGAGCGCTGCCAGGCGGCGTACGCGTCGATGGTCCTGGTGCCGAAGTGGCCGTCGACATAGGTGGCCGCCAGCAGCCCCTTCGCCTGCAGCGCCTGCTCGACCAGGCGTACGCCGTCGCGGCTGCCGGGGGTGATCGCCGAGTCGGCGCGGCGCGGGTCGATCTGCGCGGCCTTGACGACCGTCTCCATGTCGACCACGGGCAGCGCAGCCGAGGCCGTGCCCGGCAGCGCGGCCGCGGCGGCGGCCAGCCCGGTCGCGATGACGGTTCTTCTGGTGAGCATGGGTACTCCCGACGGCGGAGGCGGCACCGGGCGGTGGCCCGGTGCCGGCCACGCTAGGGCTGGCCACTACACCCGCGGTACACGGTCGCTACAGCCGCTCTCCGCGCGTACGCCGCCGTCCGGCACCTCGGGTCAGCAAGCCGACACGGTCGGTTAATCGATACGACCGGCCCTGCGCGGCTGCCTAGGCTCGGGGCGAACCATCGATATGGGAGATTATGATGCCTGCCGCCGGTGATGTCGCGCATAGCCTCCTCACCCGGCTCTGTGACGACCTGCGCCAGCTCCGCGAGGAGGCCGGCGGGCCGAGCCTGCGCGCGCTCGCGGCGGAGGTGGGCCTCGGCAAGAGCCAGCTCGGCGCGATCCTCACCGGGCAGGTCGGCAGGCTGCCGGACTGGCGGGTGGTCCGCGCGCTGGTCGCGAGCTGCCACGCCCACGCCCGCGACCGGGGCCGGGCCGCGCAGGTCTCCCGCAGGTTCGGCGTCGAGGAGTACTGGCGGCGGCGCCACGCGGCGGTGGAGCACCTGCTGACCGAGCCCGCGCTGGACGTGCCCGCCAAGCCGGGACGGCCCGCGGACGCCGGGAAGCCGCGGGTCACGCCACGGGCGCTGCCGCCCCGGGTGCGCAGCTTCGTCGGGCGCGAGCCCGAGCTGGCCACGCTGGACACCGCAGCGGGACCGGTGGTGATCACCGGGCCGCCCGGGATCGGCAAGACGACCCTCGCCGTGCTGTGGGCGCACACCGCCGCCGAGCGGTTCCCCGACGGGCAGCTCTACGTCGACCTGCGCGGATTCGAGCCGTCGGGCGCGGTGATGACACCCGGCGAGGCGGTGCGCGGGTTCCTTGAAGCGCTGGGCGTGCCACCGGACCGCGTACCGACCACCCCGGACGCCCAGCTCGGCATGTACCGCAGCCTGCTCGCCGACCGCGCCGTGCTGGTGGTGCTGGACAACGCCCGCGACGCCGACCAGGTCCGCCCGCTGCTGCCGAGCGGGCCCGCCTGCCGGGCCGTGGTGACCAGCCGCAGCCGGCTCACCGGGCTGGTGGTGGCGCACGACGCCCGGGTGCTGGGCCTGGACCTGCTCAGCACCGACGAGGCCGCGCAGCTGCTGGCCGAGCGCATCGGCCCCGACCGGCTGCGCGCCGAGCCGGCCGCCGTCACGGAGATCGTCGGCGCGTGCGCCCGGCTGCCGCTCGCGCTCAGCGTCGTGGCGTGCCGCGCCGCCCTGCAACCCGCCCTCTCGCTGCAGGAGCTCGCCGCCGAGCTGCACGGCGAGCTTGGCGAGCTGGACGCGCTGCGCACCGGTGACGGGTCGACCGACCTGCGCGCCGTGTTCTCCTGGTCCTACCGCACGCTGGGCGCCGGCGCGGCGCGGCTGCTGCGGCTGCTCGGCCTGACCGCGGGCGGGGACATCTCCCTCGCGGCGGCGGCCTGCCTGGCCGGGGTGGACGCCGGGCCCGCCGGGCGGACCCTGGCCGAGCTGGTCGACGCCGGCCTGCTCAGCGAGCACCGTCCCGGCCGGTACGCGCTGCACGACCTGGTACGCGCGTACGCCGGAGAGCTGGCCCACGAGCTGGACCCGCCGGACCGGCGGCGGCTGGCCGGGCAGCGGCTGCTCGACCACTACGTGCACACCGCGCACCGCGCCGCCAACCTGCTGCACCCGCCGTTCTGCGACATCACGCCCGCGCCGATGGCCGACGGCACGGCGGCGTGCGAACTCGCCGACGGCGCGGCGGCCGGCGCCTGGTTCGACGTGGAGCACCCCGTGCTGCTGGCGGAGGTCCGGCGGGCCGCCCGCACCGGGTTCGGCACGCACGCCTGGCAGCTCGCGTGGGCACTGTCGGGCTACCTCGACCGGCGGGCGATGTGGCCGGACTGGCAGGAGATCGAGGAGCTCGTGCTGCAGACCGCGCAGCACGACGGCGACCCGACCGGGCAGGCGCACGCGCACCGCGACCTGGCCCGGGCCTGTTCCCGGCTGGGCCGGCACGACGAGTCCCACGGGCATCTCAAGCAGGCGCTGGACCACTTCGCCGAGCTCGGCGACACCGACGGGCTGGCCCAGACGCACCTGAACCTCGGCCAGTCGCTGGAGCGGTCACAGCGGCACCGCGAAGCGCTGGAGCAGTCGCGGCGGGCACTGGCGCTGTTCACCGCGTCGGGTAACACGGCCGGGCAGGCGTACACGCTCAACGCGGTCGGCTGGCAGCTTGCGCTGCTCGGGGAGTACCGCGAGGCCGTCTCGCACTGCGAGCGGGCGCTGGAGCGGCTGCGCCGGGTCGACGACTCGCAGGGGGTGGCCGACACGCTGGACAGCCTCGGGTACGCCCACCACCATCTCGGCGACTTCGCGGTGGCGGTGACGTACTACGCGCGGGCGCTGGCCATGTTCCGGGCCGAGGGCGACCGGTTCGGCGCGGCGAGCACGCTGCAGAACCTCGCCGACAGCCTCGCCGCGCAGGGCGACGACGACGCGGCCCGCGCCGCGCTGCACGAGGCCTGGACGATCCTGGACCGGGTCGGGCACGACAACGCGCGGCTGCTCCGCGCCCGGCTGGACGCCACCCCGTGAGGACGGCCTCCGGCCGGCGGCCGGCTCAGTAGCAGAACTGCGCTGCGTTGCACGTTCCTACCAGGGCAGACACGCCCAAGATCCGCTGTAGGCCGTCGCCAGGCCGTGAGCGGCCGATTCTGTGCCTGGCTCGAGTCGGGCTTCGCCTGATGCGTGACGGATCTGTGTCGGCTGATCCGTGACGCTTCGGCTAGATGATCATGGGGGTGATGTCAGTCCCAGAGATTGAAGAGTAGGTCGCCAACTGTCGTTGGGCGCCAGTATCCGATCTGCTTGACCTCGTGTGGGCGGAGGTCTTCAAGGTCTGCGGTTGTGGGCGGCTGGAGCAGTTCGGTGCGGGTGAGAAGGCGCAGGTCCGACACTTCGCGGATGGCATCGGCGAGGTCGGCTCGATCGATCCAGTCTCGTGGGACTTGCCCGGATGGCGCGGGCTGGGCGAGGGCGAGCCAGGGAAGCAGTCCGTGCCGCAGCACCGCGACTGCGCTGTCGGAGTAGGCGATCGTCGCGGTGTGGAAGTTTGGCGTCGCGCCGACGGGTAGCAGGTCGGTGACGGTGGCGCCGGTGCGGCGTGCGGCGTGGTGGCAGATCGCTGCCAGCGCGCGGAGATCCTCTTGCGCGGTGTAGCTGATGGTGCCGAAGCCGGTCGCGCCGGGCGGTAGTTTCATGGTCTTTCTCCGTCTTGTCGGCGTCGGTTGACGTTAGCCGACGTCGCGGTGGTTCCGTCTTGCGTGCCTTGAACCTGGCGATAAGCGAAACCGCAGCCTGGCCACCCGTTATGACAAGCTCGCCGTCCGCTACCAGGCGAGCATCCACCTTGCTGCGATCAGCGAATGGCTCTGACCATGCTTGCGAATATGACCTCGGTTGTCGTCTCCATCCTCGACGTCTGCCAGCCAGACGGCAGCTCGGGCGACCACATCACCCATTGGGCGCTCACGCACTTCCTCCTCGACGGCCATCACAAGATGCAGCCAGCCGCCGATAGCGGGCAGCAAATGCAACTCCTGGCGCTGTTATCCGTCGATGCGGGCCTGGCACGCCGGACAGGTCAACCGCATCCCTCAGCTACGAGCACCAGAAAGGTCGATCCCATGATCGGGACCAGCCTTCTGACCCAGTGCCGACACACCAGGAGTGGTCAGTCAGCCAGAGCAGGCTGGGTCGATCCCGGTAGGGGTGACCCACGCCCGCCCGCCCCTTGGAGTCCTCAGTGGCAGGCGTCGTGGTGTTCGCGAGCAAGCCTGCGGATCTGCTCGTCAGGGTCGTTCATTAGGTCGATGATCAACTGAGTGTTACGGCCCCTGTCGACACCGGTGACTTCCTCAAGCAGCGCGTACAGGGCGTAGAAGCGGATGTCAGCCTCGTCGTCCCCGCACAGATGCTGCAGCGCGTTCAACGCCCTGGACTCGATGTGATCCGGGTCCACCAGCGACGGAAGTGCGGCCGCGACGTGAAAGCGAACCCTCCAGTGGGGGTGCTCCGTGAGCCGAAGAACCTCTCCGAGCGCCTCCCGTGCACCGTTGTAGCCGAGCGCAGAGATCACCCACCCCAGCACTCGTGGCTCGCTCTCCTGGGCGAGCCTGTCGACCAGGAGCGGCACCGCCTCGGCACTGAAAGGCCGACGTCCTGCGTCGTCGTGGGGCCCTAGCTCGCGCAGAACGCGAGCGCCGAGTTCCCGCGTCGCCGGATCGCCGCCGACCAGCAGGCACGCTGCGACATCGAACACCTCCCGGGTGGGCCGCTGGTGCAGAGCGACCAGATGTGGGACATGGTCCTCCGGGTGCTCCTCGGGAACCTCGATCTGTGCGGCCGCAAACAGCTGCGCCGTCGGCATCTGCGCCAGCTCGACATCCCAGAACTCCATCGCGCCATTGTCATCCATGGTGCGACCCATTAATGCGTCGCGACGGCTGAGCTCGCGGGCGAGCGATCATCCACTCATCAACAGCTCCGGACGGGTTGGAACGACACGCCGGGCCGACTGAAGCCCCTCGCTCGGTCGGATCTGCTGGTCAGCACCGCGGCGCACAACCTGGGGCTACTTGACGAGCGGTCAAGATGCGCTGCCAGCCCACCAGCTGGTCCCCGCCACGCAAGAAAGGCCGATCCCATGATCAGTATCAGCCTTCTGACCTGCAGATTACCCTGTCGGGCTGGCCGGATTCGAACCGACGGCCCCTTGACCCCCAGGACGTTGGCTCCAAGGCGCTCACACGTCACGCCCCCGCTATGTAATCGCTCTTCACGTTCGCCTGAGCAGGAGGCGATTCCTCCCGCGCATGACGTGTGCTCCCCGCCTGGTCCCCGCATTGACTATCTCCCTGATGCGGTAGAACTACACGATGATCTCCAACCGGTACCCGCAGCCGCAGGCTCTGACCGACCTGTGGGAGCAACAGTGGCCGGTGTGCCCGCCGATGGCGCATTTGCTGCGCTCGCGCTACCCGGATCGGTGGGTCAGATTCCACAGCTTGCCCGGTTCCAAGCGCTATCCCGAGAACGAAGGCGAGTACGGCACGGTGCTCGACCGGCATTACACCGTTCTCGACCAACTGGGAGCCGGGCCGGTAGTCCTCGTCATCACCACCGAGTGGACCGACACCGAGGAGCTCACACCTCAGCGGTGGCCGCGGCGCGCGGAGATCGCACCTCGGGCACACCACTGGCGAACTTTCATAGAGGACCCCACCGACGAGCCGGAGGACCGGATCTATCAACAGCTCTACGTCGAGGCGTTGCAGTGGACACCCCGCTGCATCGACGGACTGCTACGAGCTGTCGCCGACGACGAACTCGCGAACGTCATGCTCGCGCCCGCAGACCTGCGCTGGCTCTACCACCCGTACGACGGTGGGGCCGACGTCATCCTGCCCACACGCGAGCAGCGCGATGAACTGAAGCACCGCCATCGCGACTGGCTGTCCGACCACCCGTCAGGGCTGTGACCCCCTTACCGCCGTGACCAAACTGACCTCGTCGAAACGGCATGGTCACCCAGGCGCCGGCGCGGGCAACTGCGACCTCACCATCTGCGTCGGCCACGAGGCGTGGATAACCGCACCATTGAGCAGAGTGGGGTCGCAACCCAATGTGCCGTGGGCGGCCGGAAGCTACTCGACCACGATCAGGTCGTCAGAGTGCGTAGGAGTGCGGTCCGCCGAGCCAACGGCTGAGGTACTCGGACTGAATTTCGCCGGTGAGCAGTCCGACCAGCGTCGCGGAGAATCCGACGTTGCACTGCTCCCAATACGGCCCTCGTTCCTTCAGCACCACCGGCCAGTCGGCAGGCGCCGAGCCGGTCCTGACGTGCCAGAAGAGGAAGTCACCGTTGACGGAGCTTCCCCACGAGATCAGGTTGTCACCGGGCTCGAACCAGGACGGGACATCTTCACGGTTCGGTGTCCAACGCGACGCCTCACCCAGCGGCCAGTCTCCGGACCAGTTACCAGGACCCGCGAAGTCGAGGCGGACGCACTCGTGCGCCCAGGTGTTGTGTTGCAGCAGGTCCGCCCAGTCATGGGCCGCGTCAGGGGCGCAGACGATGACGTGGTCATCGACCGAGCCGGCGCCGTACGCGTCGACAAACATCTTGTAATCGTCCGGAAGCACAACACCGAGCTCCGTCTCGGCCGGCGACCAGTCGCATCCGGTATCGGCTGCCGTGGCGAGCGCCGGCAGACCCAGAATCTGGGACAGGCGTTCCGTGGCGTCGACCGGTCGCTGGCGCTTTTCGCCAGCCCGGTCGATGTCGTCGATGAGACGCTCGCCGGACACGATGTCGTCGGGCCTGAGCAGGTCGCCACCGACGCCGGTGACGATGGCGAATGACCCGGTGAGCTCAACCACGACCAGGTCCACATCCCGCGGCCCGCGGCCGTGCTCGCGGCGGGCCCGGTCGAAGCGGTCTCCCGGACGAGCCCAATGCCGCGGGTGATACCCCGGCTCACCCTCCAGCCGCCAGCCTCCCGACACTGCCTGGACCGACTCAACGGAGAAGCTCAGACGCTCGCTACGCACAAACGGTATCTTGCACGGCTGGCATGGCACCCGTCATCCGGCCCCGCCTCCCACCGATATCCACTCATCGGCGGACCCAGACGGGTGGGGATCCGCTCGTCGTCGCCGCTGCGGCTCGATCCTTCATATGGTGGACCCGCCTTGTACGGCCTCTGCACTGCCTGGGCCACACGGTCAAGATGCGCTTCCAGCCCCCAACTGGTCCCCAGGACGCAGGAACGGCCGATCCCATGATGGGGCACAGCCTTCTGACCGGCACATTTACCTTGTCGGGCTGGCCTTCCACCACGAGCGTCGCGGCATCCGGTGGGTGGCCATCGAGCCTTGCGGCAACGGCCGGTACACGGTGGTGCTGTACCTGAGCTGGGACGTCGGCGGTGAGCGCTTCGGCGATCTGCTGGAGTCCCCGCCGCTGGTTCCCGACGCCGACGACGGCGAGGTCCTCGCCGAGGTCGATGACGCCGTCGAAGCCCTCGAGGTCGCCGAGCGGTTGACGGACGCCGTCCGGGAGCGGTGGGCGAACTTCGGCGTGGCCGCCGAGGACCACTTCGATTACGTACGGTCCGGTCGGCTGCCTGATCCGCTTACGAAGGACGCCGCTATAGACATCGTGCGCACACTCCTGACCGCTGAAGGCGGGGACGAACGATCTATCAACTGGTGCCTGGAGGGTCTGGATGGCGAACCGGATGTCTGCACATCAGCGACATGATCTACTGGCCTGCCGGACCATCGTGGACGGCCGAGGAGATCATCGAACACGTCGAGGCCTGTACGCCGATCGCCCTGTGCTCCGCTGCGGTCGCAGACCAGCCGGATCCCAAGTTGAATGCCCCCAACCATCACGCAGTGGTGTCTGACGGCTTCGTTCGCCTGGAGCACGGGTGCTACACGCTGACCTCAGACCAACGCTGACCTGCGCCAACGGCTCAGCCAAGGTTCTGTCGGCCACCGATGCCACAATGCAGGCCAGTCGACCTTGAGGAGGACAGCGTGGGGACCTGGGACAGCGGACCGTTCGACAACGACACTGCCGCCGACTGGTGCGGCGAACTCGACGACGCCAGCCCCGACGACCGCCCGACACTGATCCGCGTCACCCTGACCCGAGCCGCCGACGAGGACGACTACCTCGACTCCTCCGACGCCTGCGAAGCGATCGCCGCAGCAGCCATCGTCGCCGCACAGCTACCTGGAGGCCAACCGATCACCTCCACGTACGCGCCGGACTTCCTACTCGACGGCGGCAGCCTGCACCTACCCGAAGACCTGGCGGCACTCGCGGTGGACGCCATCGACCGGATCATGGCCGGCGACTCCGAATGGCTCGACCTCTGGCAGGACGCCGCCGGCACACACGCCGACGCCGCGTTCGACAACATCCGCAGCATTCGAGCAGTGCTGGCACAGCCGCGTAATGGCGGGCAGATCACCGACACTCCCCCGCCCCTGTTCTAGGCAGCGGAGAACTCAGCGGCGGGCACCCCTCCTGTTTCGCCGCGCCGCAGCAGCGACCCACTCGCTCCCAATTTGCCCGGGCAATTGAATGTTGCCCCTCCGGAAGGCCGCCGACCAGCAAGAACAGCTTCGAGATGAAATCTCGAAGTCTCCGGGGCTACATGAACCCGAAGTACATGATCACCATGGCACATGACCTGCGACTTCCGTGATCAACAGGCCGTGCGGCGGCCCACCACGGTGATGACACCGCCCGGCCGACCTCGCGTCAGACGAGTACCTCAGGCCGCTACCGCTCGGCGTCGACCGGCAGTTGGAGCACGTACGCCCGCACGGGTGCGGACAGCTCGTCATCGGTGCGGCCCTGGCCGACCACCTCGTACCAGGCCAGGTTCTCGATCCAGAAGCGGGCAATGAACTCGTCGAAGTCGGACGCCACCCGCCACAGGTCCTCGGCCGCCTGCTCCGGCGCCACCTCGTGCTGGTCGTAGGCCTCGGAGCCGGCAAGCACCTCGTGGCTGCCGTCGGGCAGCAGGTGCAAGTACCAGAACACGCAGCCCTGCTGGTCGTTGAGGAACCGCACCAGGCGGGCGCCCTCGCGGACCGGGCTCGCGGCCGTCGGCAGGCCCGCCTCCCAGTAGCAGGAGGTGCAGGTGGGCACCGAGTCCCGCAGCACCGGATCGGCCATGAACGCGACGAACGGCTCCGGCAGTGCCGCCGGATGCCCGGTCGTGGCCACCGCGCCGCCGAGGGTGTCCATTCCAAACTCGCCCTTGGCCAGGTCACCGAGCGGAACGAGTTCGCGCATCCACTCGTGCAGGCCGCCAGGGTGGTCGTGCGGCAGTGCCGGCAGCACCGCGCCCAGTGTGCCGCCGTAGGTGCCGTACACGGGCCGGAAGCGGCCTAGCCCGAACGAGATCCAGCCGTTCTTGATCGTCATGAGCGGCACCGTAGCGGTACACACCGACAGTACCGGCCGCCCGCGCGGTGCCCCAGCCGAGACGTCCAGGCACGTTCCACGACCGCAGTGACGATCAAGAGCGGCTGAGCGCTCGACCGGTAGCGGCGACTACGGCAGTCACGAAGATCCATCCACTCACTAGTACGGCAGGTGCAGCTCGGCCGCAGCGGCGAAACTGGCTGGGCCTTCAGTTGATCGCAGCAGCTGTGGCGCGAGGACCAGCAGGATGACGCCGGTCTGGCACTCATGTGATGATCGTTCCGTGATCGCTGACGTGGTCGTCAAGGAGCCGACCTTTGTGGCGCGATTCCTTCTCGGTAAGGCTGACCCGGAGTCTGTTGCCAACGTCGACGCTTTTGTCGAGCTGACCGACGGGTCCAGCTGGGCGCTGACAATCTTCAGTGTTGACGAGGTTCGCCGACTTCTCGACAAGTGGCGAGTGTCCGGCGAGTGCGCCAACGGCAGCTACTTCTGGGCCGTTGACCAGGTGATCGTGCCCGAGGGCGGCATCGCCGGAATGGTCGCCGCGATTCGAGAACTCGTCCGGTCGGGAGAGATCACCAGCGTAGGCGTGCGCTGCGAGCCCGTCTGCATCAGGCGACCGGCGTTGTGACCACGTCCCGAACACCTATCGAGTTCGAGCTGGTGGCGGCGCCTGTAGTGACTGTCGCGGGCTTGGGCTTGATGTCGACGGCCATGTCGACCCGCAGCTCGGCCCGGGGTGGGACTTCGAGGACGCCGACGAGGTCCGTCGACGTCTGCCGAAACTTGCAGCGCTCTTCGCAGATTAGCTTCTCCTTGCCCGTTTGCCGGGGCGAGCTGATCCATCGTGTAGGCCGTGGCGCGAGAGTCAGCCAGAGGTGGTGGAAGCTTCGGTGAACACCTGGTCGCGGGCGGCAAGGCGATCGCGCGGTCCGGCTGCGCGGAGCACCAGGTCGAGAACCCGGTCGGGGTCGGCGGCGTAGCTCGTGCTGAACCAGGCCATGTTGGCCTCGACCACGGCCCAGTGCTCCTCGCCGCGGTCGGCATCGCTGACCAGGCCGACGTCGACGACGACAGCGCTGGGCAGGCTATCCGCGCAGCCCTTGAGCAAACTCTCGGCGAAGTCGAGCACGGCATCGCGGTGTCGGCAGGCGTCGAGGGAAGCCGGGCCCAGCCGGCCGTTGACCGCGTAGCGGCTGGCGGCATGGACTGTGGCGTCGAGGACGAACAGCCGATACTCCGCCAGGAACGTCACGATGTCGGCGACCAGCACCGCAGTGTCAGCGGAAAGGACGTGGTCGCCGGGCAGCCGGGAGCCGTCGACGTAGACGCCGGCCGGCAGCGTCTTGTCGCGGGGCTGCTTGACGAACATCGGTGTACGGGACCAGCGCGCCTCACCAAGTGTGGTGAGGGTGACCTCGCGGCGGGAGTACTCGTACGGCAGCCGGGCCAGCCAGTCATCGGCCGGCTCAAGCAGCACGAGGTCGAGGTCTGCGGCGACCGCGCCGGCGAAGATCGGTCCACCGTAGAGATGCCCGCCTGGAGCGCGCCGAAGCCGGTCCGGAACCACCGGGCCGGCCAACTGCTCCACCGCCATGCCTCGACGCCGGGCAGCTGCGGCGAGCAGCTCAGCGGTGTCGTCCAGACGCGGCGGCACCACCAGGAACTCGGACACCGGGGCGGCGATGGTCATGGTCGACGATTCTGCTGTCTCTGCCGCACTGCCGTCGCGCGACTTCCTTGCACCGCCCGGCGCGGCCAGGCCGCTCACCGCCGACGGCGCGCCCTGCCTGCCGCGTCAGCCGCCGAGCTGTGCCGGGGACGGGGAGCAGTACTGCTCGTATTCGGCCCAGGGCCACCTGCCCACGCGCATCTCGGTGATCCGCCCGGACTGGTCGGTGCGGAAGTAGATGCCCGGGAGCGGCTGGTGATCCCGTCCTGCACGAGCGTGGCGGAACCGGCGATCTTGCCGATGTGCGCGCCACGTCTGGCGTGGCAGTGTCCGAGCAGGTCCACCGCACCGCAACCGCCGCGTCGAACTGGAGCACACCGATGACCCGTGTCACCGACACATCCGCCGCCTGGACGATGAGCGTGGCCCGCCACGACCTCGCCGACGCGGCGGTCGCCGCTTCGGCGCTGCCGCGGCCAGGCCAGGGCGAGGTGCTGCTGCGGGTGGACCGGGTCGGCGTCACCGCCAACAACATCACCTACGCGGTCCTCGGCGACTCGTTCCGGTACTGGGAGTTCTTCCCGCCCGTGCCGCGTGGCCTGGACCCCGGCCGGGGGCTGCCGCCGCTGTGGGGCTTCTGCGAGGTGCAGGAGTCCACGGTCGCCGACGTCGAGCCCGGCCGGCGCCTGTACGGCTACCTGCCGCCCGCGTCACACCTGCTGGTGCGCCCGCAGCGGGTCGACGAGCACGGGTTCCGCGACGCCAGCCCGCACCGCGCCGAGCTGCCCTCGCCCTACAACGCCTACCGGCTGACCACGGGCGACGCCGCGTACGAGCCCGGCCGCGAAGACCTGCTGATCCTGTTCCGGCCGCTGTTCTTCACCTCGTTCATGCTCGCCGACCACCTGGTCGACAGCGGCTTCCACGGCGCGCGGACGCTGGTGCTGTCGTCGGCGTCGAGCAAGACCGCCTACGCCGCCGCGTTCGAACTGCGCGGCACCGGACCGCTCCTGGTGGGCCTGACCTCCCCCGGCAACGCCGCGTTCACCCGCGACCTGGGCTGCTACGACCTGGTGCTCACCTACGACCAGGTCGCCGAACTGGACCCGACGGCCCCCACGGCATACCTGGACCTGTCCGGCCGGGCCGACCTGCGCGCCGCGCTGCGCGCGCACCTCGGCGACCGGCTGGTCCGCGACGTGGCCGTCGGGCTGACGTCGCAGACCCCGAACGCAGCCAGCGCCCAGGCGGTGTTCTTCGCGCCCGATCAGATGCGCAAACGGACCGCCGACTGGGGCCGGGCCGGGTTGGACGCGCGCTTCGCGCAGGCGTGGCAGCGGTTCTCGGCCGAGGCCGAGAAGTGGGTCGACGTCCACGTCGGGCACGGGCCCGAAGCGCTGCGTACGGCCTGGCTGGACGTGCTCGCCGGCCGGACGCCCGCCCGCACGGCCCATGTCGTCGCGCTGTGAGCCGCAGGCCCTCAAGAACTCCTAGTGTTGCCCAGGTGTCGTCGCAGAACTGTTCGGGGCTCAGTTGGTCATCGCCGGACACGCCTCCGCACAGGACTCCGTTCCAGCGCACGCTTCCGTCGAGCACAGTCAGCAGCATCGACACGGTCCAGCGCCGTTCGAACCGGTTACCTGCCTTATCTGCTGCCCACCGGCGAGCGGTCTGTGACCAGGGGAACCCTCTCACTGTCGGGCCGGCCGGATTCGAACCGCCGACCCCTTGAGCCCGGGGCGGGACGACGAGCCACGACATTGCCGCCGATGGATGCCATCACTAGTATTCATCGATATGCGGCTATCAAGTGCGCCCTCTCGCCGGATCGCTCGTCTCGCCACGGCAGTAGTCGTAGGCATGGCCGCGACCATCCTGCTACCCGCCCCCGCACATGCGGCAACCGCGGCCTTCGTCAAGGAGAGCCAGTGGCCCAGCGGCTACGTCGGCAAGATGACCGTCCACAATCCCGGCCCTGCGACACTGACCTCCTGGCGGGTCGAGTTCGACCTTCCGGCGGGCACCACGCTCGGCTCGTACTGGAACGCAGCCATGACCCGGGACGGCAGCCGTTTCCTCTTCACCAACATGGCGTGGAACGGCACGCTGGCCGCCGGCGCCTCGACCAGCTTCGGCTGGGTGGCCGACGGCGTGGGCGAGCCGCAGGGCTGCCGGGTCAACGGCGCGGCCTGCTCCGGCCCGCCGGCGGTCGACGTGACCCCGCCTTCGACGCCCGCGAACGTGCACTTCGTCACGGGCGGGTGGACCGGCATCACCTGGAGTCCGTCGACTGACGACACCGGTGTCGTGGAATATCAGATCTTCCACCGCACCACCCAGATCGCCAGCACGACGGCGACCAGCTACGCCATGCCGATACCGCCACCGATGGTCACCACCTACGGCGTACGGGCCGTCGACGCGGCCGGCAACATCTCCCCGTTCGCGCCACTGCATGTCGGGCAGCTGCCGGACACGACGCCACCCACCGCGCCCGTGAACCTGCGGATCGGCGGCATGTCCCCCGACCGCCTGGCGGTGCGCTGGGACGCCGCAACGGACGAGACATTCCTGATCGGGTACGAGGTCTACCTGAACGGCACGCTGATCAGCAAGGTCGGCGGCACCAGTGGATACGTTCCGTTCACCGGTTTCGGGGTCTACACGGTCCGGGTGCGTGCCTGGGACGCCTCCGGAAACTTCGGACCGTACGCCCAGCTGAGCATCGCTATCGATCCGCCACCTCCGCCACCGGCGGCTCACTGAACGAAACACTCACCACCGGAGTTGATCGTGGTCGCCGCACGCCGGCACCGCGCTTCGACCCTCTTCGCGACGTCGAGGAACTGCTCGTCGAACGTGCTACCGGCCGACTCCGCACGGGGCGCGGTCCGGCGCGTCCGCGCGCCGTCGGGGCATCGAGAAGGCGAGCAGCAGCAACAGGGCGTGGACCAGCGCAGGTTGTAGCAGTAGGCCGACCGGCCATGCTTGAGGTACAGCGACCAGCCACCGAACTCGCCGCCCTGCGCGATGATCACGCTTTGGGCTCGCCCGTCAGGGATGGTGACCTGGGCCGTCACCGCGTGCGTCTTGTTCTTGACTGACACGACCGAGTTCTCACTGAGCCGGCCCACGCCGCCGAACAGCAGCCGCCTGTCGCCGCGGATCAGGGTGGGGCGGCCGGCCAGGTCCGCGTCGAACCGCTCGAACCGGCGGTCGTCCAGCGGCAGGACGTTGTACTTGGCGGCTTCGATGAGGAACTGCCGCTGCAGCTCGCACAGCTTGTCCGGATGCTGGGCGGCCAGGTCGCGCGCCTGGGTCCAGTCGTCGGGGGCGTACAGCTCCCAGACGTCGTCGTCATAGGCGGGCATCTGTCCGGGCTCCCACGGCAGTGAGTGCCGGGTGACCGCGGTCCAGCCCTTGTGGTGGATGCCCCGGTTGACGAACATCTCGAAGTACACGGCCTACCACCCACGGTAGGGAAGCCATCATCCGGTTTACCCGTATTTACCAGAAGTTGCCGCGAGCTCGGGCGTCGACAATCGTAAGGTGTGCCGGGGCGCCGACGCTGTCGAGCGCGGCCGGCAGGCGCCAGCAGCGGCCCTCGTCGAGCAGCGTCTCGCGGGCGGCCCGCCAGCGCAGCTTCAGCGCCGCGGCGGTCGCCTC
>NZ_JBFAOU010000030.1:0-59819 GCF_040675365.1 Catellatospora sp. NPDC049609
TGGCCCGCGGCGGCCGGGGCGGGCGCGGCAACGCCTCGCTGGCCAGCGCCCGCCGCAAGGCGCCCGGCTTCGCCGAGCTGGGCGAGCCCGGCGACCGGCTGGACGTGATCGTCGAGCTGAAGAGCGTCGCCGACGTGGGTCTGGTCGGCTTCCCCAGCGCCGGCAAGTCCTCGCTGATCTCGGTGATCTCCGCGGCCAAGCCGAAGATCGCCGACTACCCGTTCACCACCCTGGTGCCGAACCTGGGCGTGGTGCAGGCCGGCGAGCACGTGTTCACCGTCGCCGACGTGCCGGGCCTGATCCCGGGCGCGGCCATGGGCAAGGGCCTGGGCCTGGAGTTCCTGCGCCACATCGAGCGCACCGCGGTGCTGGCCCACGTGGTGGACACCGCGACGCTGGAGACCGACCGCGACCCGGTGGCCGACATCGAGGCGCTGGAGGCGGAGCTGGCCCAGTACGGCGGGCTGGGGGACCGGCCCCGGATCATCGTGCTCAACAAGATCGACGTCCCGGACGGCCGGGATCTGGCCGACATCACCACGCCCGACCTGGAGAAGTTCGGCTGGCCGATCTACCGGGTCAGCGCGGCCACCCGGGAGGGGCTGACCGAGCTGGTGTACGCCCTGGCGCGGATGGTCGAGGAGCACCGCGCCGCCGCGCCGGTGCTGGAGCCGACCCGGATCGTGCTGCGCCCGAAGGCGGTCGACGACTCCGGGTTCGAGATCGAGCAGGACCGCGACGGCGTCTGGGTGGTCAAGGGCGTCAAGCCCGAGCGCTGGGTGCGCCAGACCACCTTCGACAACGACGAGGCGGTCGGCTACCTCGCCGACCGGCTGGCCCGGCTCGGCGTCGAGGACAAGCTCGCCAAGCTGGGCGCGCGGCCCGGCGACCCGGTGCGCATCGGCGCCCGCGAGTTCGACTGGCAGCCCACGGTGTACGCGGGCGCGGACTTCACCCCCGGCAACCGGGGCACCGACGTGCGCCTGGAGGCCGAGATCACCCGGCCGGGCGCGGCGGAGCGGCTCGCCGCCCGCAAGGCGCGCCGGCAGCGCGCGGAGGGCGACACCGCGGGCGACGAGTGGCTCGAGGACGAGGACGACTTCGCCCCCGACGACACCGACGACGAGAGCTGAGCGATACGCCGTCCGGCCCGGTGCGCCGCCCGTTCACTGCGGCGCGCCGGGCCGTTCGGCGCGTGCTGGGCAACGATTCGGTGACAGTGTCCGCCATATCAACGCGTACCGCCTCGCTGTGCGGTTTGTGAAACAACGCGGAAACAAGCCCTGTCTAGCGTCTCGACGGTGTTGATCCAGCACCGTGAGATCACCCACCCTGATGTCACCGCGCTCGTGCTCGCCGCCGAGGACGAACTCTTCGCGCGGTACCCGGGCACGACCCGGTCACCACTGGACCCGCACGCCCGCTTCGTCGTGGCGTACGTGCTGAGCCGGCCCGTCGGCTGCGGGGCGATCGTCCCGTACGGCCCCGGCGTAGGTGAGATCAGGCGTCTGTTCGTACAACCGGCGCATCGCCGCGCCGGGGTGGCCCGCCGCATCCTCGCGGCACTGGAACGACGGGCCACCGCCCAGGGCTTGGACTCGATCATTCTCGAGACCGGGGTCAACCAGCCCGAGGCGATCGCGCTGTACGAGTCGGCCGGCTACGACCGGACCGAGCCGTACGGCAGGTACATCGGCAATCCCTACTCCGTCTGCTTCACCCGGAAGATCGTCAGGACCTGACCCGCGACCTGCGGAGCCCGCTGCTCAGCACGCGCTCCCGACGAGTCCGATAGCCTCGCCGGCCCGCCGCAGTGTCGCGGCGGCCCGCGGGCGGGCCCGCTCGGCGCCCTCGCGCAGCACCCGCTCGACCGTCTCGGGGCGGCGGCGCAGCGCCTCGTAGCGCTCCTGCAACGGCGCCAGCACGGCCACCACGGCGTCGGCCGTCTCCCGCTTGAGCTGCCCGTACGAGCCGAACTCGCCGGGCGAGCCGGTGCACGCCCGGTAGATCTCCAGCAGGTTGGTCACGCCCGGCTGGCGCTCCCGGTCATGGCGCACCGCGTCCAGGCCGTCGGTGACCGCGCGCATGATCTTGCGGCGTACCGTGCCGGGGTCGTCGAGGATGCTGATGACGCCCGCGCCCACGACGTTGGTCTTGCCCATCTTGGACGTGGGGTCGGCCAGGTCCATCACCCGCGCCGCGACCGGCGCGGGCACCGCCCGCGGCACCGTGAACACCTGCCCGTAGCGGCCGTTGAACCGGTTCGCGATGGTGCGGGCCAGCTCCACGTGCTGCAGCTGGTCGTCGCCGACCGGCACCTCCTCGGTGTCGTGCAGCAGGATGTCGGCCGCCATCAGCACCGGGTACGTGAGCAGGCTGAGCCGCACGTGCTCGGCGCGGGCCGCCTTCTCCTTGAACGCGACCATGCGCTGCGCCTCGCCGTACCCGGTGGCGCATTCCAGCAGGTAGTGCAGTTGCGTGTGCTCGGCGAGGTGGGACTGGACGTAGAGGGTCGTGCGCTGCGGGTCGACGCCCGCGGCGAGCAGCACCGCCGCCTGCTCCAGGGTGAGGCCGCGGACCGCGGCGGGGTCGTGCTCGACGGTGAACGCGTGCAGGTCGGCGAGCATGGTGACGGTCTCGCTGTCGTCCTGCCCGGCCACCAGCGGCCGGATCATGCCGAACAGGTTGCCCAGCTGCAGGTGGCCGGTGGGCTTGCAGGCGGACAGGCGGCGGGTGCGGGTGGGGGTGACGGTGACGGTCATGTCGGTCTCCGGTGGGTCGGAGCCGCCCGTCCGGGCGGGCCGGGCCCGGCAGGAGCCGTGCACGACGAAGGCCGCCCGGTGGGGCGGCCTTCTGGTGTCTGGGTTCGCGGAAGCGGGCCGCCCGTCAGGGCAGCCACCACATGGTGTTCGTCATCCGCATGGCGACCATTGTCCCCTTGACGGGCGTGATCGGCAAGAATGTTGCCGCGCGAGGGCCGGGCGGTTGTTCAACACATGCTTCGCATCAGGCAGGATGGGCAGCATGTCGCATCGTTGCCTCACCCACCTGGAAGCCGTCGCGCGGGCCGCCACCGTCCGGGACCTCGCGTACGCGCTGGACGTGGAGCTGACCGGCGGGGACGAACTCTTCCGCTCGGTGACCACCGTCCGCTTCACCGCCGACCCCGGCACGGAGACGTTCCTGGAGGTGCGACCCGAGCGGCTGCTCCGGGCCACGCTCAACGGGGCCGAGCTGCCCGCGGCCGCGTTCACCGAGGGCCGGCTGCAGCTGGCCGGGCTCGCCGCGAGCAACACCGTGGTCGTCGAGGCCGAGTACGCCTACAGCCGCTCCAGCGAGGGCATGCACCGCTTCACCGACCCGGCCGACAAGCAGGTGTACGTCTACGCCCAGCCGTCGATCACCGACGCGCCCCGCTTCATGGCCTGCTTCGACCAGCCCGACCTCAAGGCGCCGGTGACCCTGTCGGTGACCACCGACCCGTCCTGGCTGGTCCGCGCCAACGAGTCCGGCGCGCAGACCGCGCCCGGCCGGTGGGAGTTCCCGGCGACCAAGCCCGTCGCCACCTACCTGATCACCTTCGTCGCGGGGCCGTACGTGGAGCTGACCGACGCCCACGACGGCATCCCGCTGGGCCTGTACGCCCGCGCCAGCTACGCCGAGGTGCTGGAGCGCGACGCCCCCGAGATCTTCGCGCTGACCAAGGCGTTCCTCGACCGCTACCACGAGCTGTTCGGCGTGCGGTACCCGTTCGGCAAGTACGACCAGGCGTTCGTGCCCGAGTTCAGCTGGGGCGCGATGGAGTTCCCCGGCTGCGTGGTGTTCCGCGACGAGCTGCTGTTCCGGGCCGCGGTCACCGACACCGAGCGGCTGGAGCGGGCGGCCATCATCGCGCACGAGATGGCGCACATGTGGTTCGGCGACCTGGTCACCATGCGCTGGTGGGACGATCTGTGGCTGAACGAGTCGTTCGCCACCTACATGGGCTACCGCCTGGTCGCCGAGGTCAGCCCGTGGCCGCAGTCGTGGACCCGCTTCGGCGTCGGCCGCAAGGCCTGGGGGTACGCCGCCGACCAGCGCCCCTCCACGCACCCCATCGCGCCGACCGAGGTCGCCGACACCGACGCGGCGTTCGCCAACTTCGACGGCATCAGCTACGCCAAGGGCTGCTCGGCGCTGCGCCAGCTGGTCGCGTTCATCGGCGACGAGGCGTTCCTGTCCGGGCTGCGGGCGTACTTCGACAAGCACGCCTGGGGCAACGCGACCCTGGCCGACCTGCTCGGCGCGCTGTCGCTGGCCAGCGGGCGCGACCTCGACGCCTGGGCGCAGGCGTGGCTGCGCACCCCGCAGGTGAACACGCTGCGCCCGGTCGTCGAATGGGACGCCGACGGGTCGTACGCCTCCGTCGCGGTCGCGCAGAGCGCCACGGCCGAACACCCGACGCTGCGCGCCCACCGCATCGGCCTGGGCTGGTTCGACGCCGACGGGGCCTGGCAGCGCACCGAGATCGAGGTCACCGGCGAGCTCACCCCGGTGCCGCAGCTGTCCGGCGTACGCGGCCGGGGCCTGCTGCTCAACGACGGCGACCTCACCTTCGCGAAGATCCGGGTGGACGAGCGCACCCGCGCCGAGCTGCCCGCGCTGCTGGCCGCGCAGCCCGACCCGCTGGCCCGGGCGCTGTGGTGGAACAGCGCGTGGGACGCCACCCGCGACGCCGAGTGGCCCGCCGTCGAGTTCGTCGAGCTGGCCGCGGCGGCGCTGCCCGGCGACCCGGACGTGACCATCGTCGAGTCCGTCTTCGGGCTGGCCCGCTACGCGGCGACCCGGCTCGTCCCCGCCGACCGGCAGCCGGCCGCGGGCCGGGCGCTGGCCGCCGCCGCCCGCACCCTGCTGGCCACGGCCGCGCCGGGCAGCGGGCACCAGCTCGCCGCGGCCCGCAACCTGATCGCGGCCGGCGGTGACGGCGACCGGGCGCTGCTGCGCGGTTGGCTCACCGGCGCCGGGGTGCCCGACGGGCTGGCCGTCGACGCCGAGCTGCGCTGGGCGATCCTGGGCCGGCTCGCCGTGCTGGGCGACGTCACCGAGGACGAGATCGACGCCGAGCTGCAGCGCGACCCCAGCGACAAGGGCGAGCACGAGGCGGTGCGGGTGCGCGCGAGCCGCCCCGATCCGGCCGCCAAGGAGCGCGCGTTCGACCTGGTCGTCAACGAGCAGGGCCAGTCCAACCGGATCGCCGCCGCGGCGGGCGACGGCATGTGGCGGCCCGAGCACGCCGAGCTGACCGCGCCGTACGTGACCCGGTTCTTCGCCGAGCTGCCGCGCTCGGAGGGCCGCTCCGGCGACATGCTGGCGCTGCTCGGCAAGTCGGCCTACCCGGTGTACGCCGTGTCGGAGGACACACTGGCCGCCGCGCGCGCCGCGCTGGCCGGGCCGATGCACCCGCTGCTGCACCGCGCGCTGGCCGACGAGACCGACGACCTGGCCCGCGCCCTGCGCGCCCAGCAGGCCGCCTGACCTGCGCCGCCACCCGCCGCGCCGCCCGCTGACCGGGTCGCGCGGCGGGTGGCCGTCGCCCGGCGGGGCCGCGCCGCGCTTTGCATGGACGTTGGCCTATCCGGATGACTTCGATCATCAAAAGTTCATCCAGATAGGCCAACGTCTATGGCAGGGCGGGGTTCTCCGGGCAGCGGCATAGAATCGGGCCGTGGCGCAACGCATCGGGGTCATGGGTGGCACCTTCGACCCGATCCACCACGGCCATCTCGTCGCGGCCAGCGAGGTCGCCGACCGGTACGCGCTGGACGAGGTCGTCTTCGTGCCGACCGGCCGGCCGTGGCAGAAGACCGACAGCGCGGTCACCCCGGCGGAGGACCGCTACCTGATGACGGTGATCGCGACCGCGTCCAACCCGCGCTTCACGGTCAGCCGGGTGGACGTCGACCGGGACGGGCCCACCTACACCGTCGACACGCTGCGCGAGCTGCGCGACCAGTACGGCGACAAGACCGAGCTGTTCTTCATCACCGGCGCCGACGCGCTCTCCAGGATCCTGTCCTGGAAGGACGCGGACCAGCTGTTCGAGCTGGCGCACTTCATCGGGGTGACCCGGCCGGGGTTCATGCTGACCGACGCGCACCTGCCCGCCGACGTGGTGAGCCTGGTGCAGGTGCCGGCGATGGCGATCTCGTCGACGGACTGCCGCCGCCGCGTCGCCGCGGGGCAGCCGGTCTGGTACCTGGTACCGGACGGCGTGGTGCAATACATCACAAAGCGTCATCTATACCGCTGATTTCCGAAGTGTCCGGGCCCACCGCGTGACTATCTCGGCGGCGGGCCGGGTAATTCCTGTGAGACTCTGGATGCTGAGCCTGATCGCGACCATCGCGGGCAGGCCAGCCGACGAAAGGACCAAGGTGCCCGCAACCGAGCGCGCCGTCGAGATGGCCCTGGCCGCCGCCCAGGCGGCCGCCGACAAGAAGGCCGAGGACATCGTCCTGCTGGACGTGGCCGAGCAGCTCGTCCTCACCGACGTCTTCGTCGTGGCGTCCGCGCCCAACGAGCGCCAGGTGCTGGCCATCGTCGACGCCGTCGAGGATGCCCTGCTCCAGCTGCCCGAGAAGGCCAAGCCCGTGCGCCGCGAGGGCGAGCGGGCCGGACGCTGGGTCCTGCTGGACTTCGGCGACATCGTGGTGCACGTGCAGCACAGCGAGGAGCGGGAGTTCTACGCGCTGGACCGGCTGTGGAAGGACTGCGCGCGGATCGAGTTCGTCGACCGCGACCTGGCCACGCAGGACGCCGCGTGAGCGAGCGCGACGAGCCGTCCCGGCGGCTCGTCGCCGCGCGTGGCGCGGCCGAGCGCGGCGAGGCGCGGGCATGAGCCTGGAACGCGGCACGGAGCCGCTCACCCGGGTCCTGCTGTGGCGGCACGGCAACACCGACTGGAACGCCGCCCAGCGCGTGCAGGGACAGCTCGACGTCCCGCTGAACGACGTCGGCCGGGCGCAGGCCGCGGCCGCCGCCCAGGCGCTGGCCGGGCGGGCGCCGCAGCTGCTCCTCACCAGCGACCTCGGCCGCGCCGCGCAGACCGCCGCGGCGCTCACCGAGCTCACCGGGCTGGCCGCCGAGCGCGACGTCCGGCTGCGCGAGCGCCACTTCGGCGCCTGGCAGGGCCTGACCACGCCGGAGGTGCGCGAGCGCTTCCCGGAGTCGTACGCCCGCTGGCGGGCCGCCGACCCCGATCCGGGCGACGGCGTCGAGTCGCTGCCCGACCTGGGCAAGCGGGTCAGCGAGGCGATCCGGCAGGCCGGCGAGCGGCTGCCCGGCGGCACGATCGTGCTGGCCGCGCACGGCGGTGCCATCAAGTACGGCGTGGCCGCGCTGCTGGGCTGGCCGGAGGAGATGCTGCCGACCGTCGCGCCGGTGCAGAACTGCCACTGGGTCGACCTCATCCACCAGGAGTCGTACGGCTGGCGCGTGTCGGCGTACAACGTCGGGGTCTGAAGCTCGCGCAACTTGCCACCGGGCGGTAACGTCCGAACTGACATGACGACGCGAAGCCCCCTCACTCATCTGCTGACCGGCGCGCTGCTGGGCGGTCTCCTGCTCACCGGCTGCGCCCCGACCGAGGAGCCGGAGGTGGGCAGCTCCGTGACCCCGCAGCCGTCCACGCCGGGTGCGTCACCGTCGGACTTCCTGCCGCCCAGTCCCACCGCCAAGCCCCGGCCGGGCACGTCCGGCCCGATCGTGCCGCCGCCCGCCAAGGACGGCACGGTGATCACCGCGACGGGCACCGTGGAGCGGATCGACCTGGAGGGCGGCTGCACCGTGCTGCGCACCGCGGGCGTCACGTATCAGCTGCTCGGCGGCGACCCGGCCCAGCTGAAGCCGGGCACGAAGGTGACCGTGAAGGGCCGCACCCGCCCCGACATGATGACCGTCTGCCAGGTGGGCCCCGTGCTGGAAGTCCTGTCGGCGAGCCCGGCGTCGTGACGGGTTAACGTGCGCGCATGCCGATAGCCGTCGTCACCGACTCCACCGCCTACCTGCCCGCCACCGTCGCGGACGGGTCGCTCACCGTGGTGCCCCTGCACGTCGTGCTCGGCGGCGTCTCCGGCCGGGAGGGCGTCGACGTCAGCCCCGCCGAGGTGGCCGTGGCGCTGGCCGCCCGCCGGGTCGCGGTCACCACGTCCCAGCCGACCCCGGCGGAGTTCGCGCAGGTGTACGAGCAGCTGTTCGCCACCGGCGTCGACGGGGTCGTGTCCGTGCACCTGGCCGGGGCGCTGTCCGGCACGCTCGGCGCGGCCACCACCGCCGCCGCCGAGGCACCCGGCCCGGTCGAGGTCGTCGACTCCTGCTCGGCCGCGATGGGCGTCGGCTTCCCCGCGCTGGCCGCCGCCCGCGCCGCCGCGCACGGCGCGGACCTGGCGGGCGTACGCGCCGCGGCGCTGGACACCATCGAGCGGACCAGCTCGTACTTCTACGTCGACACGCTGGAGCACCTGCGCCGCGGCGGCCGGATCAACGCCGCCTCGGCGCTGCTGGGCACCGCGCTGGCGGTCAAGCCGCTGCTGGAGGTCACCGCGGGCGGCATCACCATGCGCGACAAGGTGCGCACCGCCGCCCGCGCGCTGGACCGGCTGGTCGCGCTCGCGCTGGAGGCGGCCGGGGACGGCCCCGTCGAGGTGGCCGTGCACCACCTGGCCGCCGCCGAGCGCGCCGAGTGGGTCGAGCACGCGCTGCGCGACCGGCTCGGCGACCGCCTCTGCGAGCTGTACACCAGCGAGGTCGGCGCGGTGGTCGCCGCGCACGTGGGGCCCGGCCTGGCCGGCGTCGTCGTCCACCGCCTCCCCGCCCCCACCCACTCCCTGCTCGACGACCAGCTCTGACCCGCCGGATGCCGGCGGCCACGCGCTGCCGCGACCCGCTTTTCATGGACGTTGGCCTATCTGGATGACTTTTTCGAGATCGAACTCATCCACATAGGCCAACGTCCATGCGAAGCGCGGCGGGACCGAGCCGCAGGCGGCTTCGGGTAGCGCTGGGGCGATGCCGTGGTGATACTCAGCGTTCATGGAGAAGGCTCGTTCTGAACTTCTCGGCCGGGACCTGGCGCACGCATTGCGCACCGGCCCGTTCTCCGCCGCGTTGCACCTGGCCATCGAAGACCGTGGCATCCGGCCGGAGGAGATCCAGGAGCGGCTGTCCGCCGCCGGGGTGAGCGTCAGCCTGGCCACCCTGAGCTACTGGCGGCGCGGGCGCAGCCGCCCGGAGCGTCCCGAGTCGATGAAGGCGGTGCGGCTGCTGGAGCAGATCCTGTCGCTGCCCGCCGAGTCCCTGATCGCCCAGCTGGGCCCGCGCCGGCCGCGCGGGCGCTGGCTCAACCAGCCGCCCGGCACCATCGACATCGACCGGCTCTTCGAGAACGGCAACAGCGTCTCGAAGATCATCGGTGAGCTCGACAAGTGGATGTACCACGAGCTGACCCGGATCAGCCTGCATGACCTCTACACGGTCGGCGCGGGGCGGCAGGAGCTGAGCCTGACCTGCCGGCAGGTGCTGCGGGCCAACGTGGACCGGGTCTCGCGTACCGTCGGCATCTTCCGCACCGACGACCTGGGCGCGCCCACCGGCGTGCACGCCCTGCGCAACTGCCGGCTGGGCCGGGTCCGCTCGGACCCGGAGTCGGGCCTGCAGGCCGCCGAGATCATCTTCGACCGGATGCTGTCCCAGGGCGACACCGTCGTGCTGGAGTACGAGTTCGAGAGCGGCTCGGCCGTCGCGACCGACAACTACTACCGGGGCTTCTCGGTGCCGGTCGGGGAGTACGTGCTGCAGGTGCAGTTCGACCGCGACGCGGTGCCGGCCCGCTGCTACCGCTTCGAGCGGCGCGGCATCCACGCACCCGACCAGGGCGTACGCGAGGTCTGGATCGGCTCGACGCACGGCGCGCACCTGGTGGCGACCGACATCCCGCCGGGCATCGTCGGCATGCGCTGGGAGTGGGAGTGAACGGCCGGGCATCGTCGTGAGATGCCCGGCCGCCCTTCCCCCCGATCGGTGAGCCTTCCCGTCAGGAGGCGCTGATGGTCACGTCGTCGATGACCCAGCTGGTCTGCAGCGACTGGTCCTCGGCGCCGTTGAACCGCAGCGTCACCGTCTGCCCGATGAACTGGCTGACGTTGACGACCTTCTCCACGTACGCGGAGTTGGCGTCGAGGTTGGTGGCGGTGGCCACGGTCGTGCCGCCCAGGGTGACCGTCAGCCGGTCCCAGACCTGGCCGTCGTTCTCGGCCGTGGTGATCCGGACCCAGTAGCGCAGCGTGGCGCTGGTGCACCCGGACGGGATCGTCACGGACTGCTGGACCCAGTCGGTCTGCGTCTGGCCCTGGCCGCCCAGCCACGCGCTGCGGGTGCCGGTCTTACCCGGGTAGCCCGAGCCCGCCCAGGCGCCGACGACGCCGGTGTCGGCCGTCCACGGCGTGGTGCCGCTCTCGAAGCTCGAGTTGCCGACGACCTGCGTCGCGGTGCAGCCACCGCCACCGGTGGTGACGGTCCAGGTGAAGTTCGCCGTGCCGGTCTTCGACGCGGCGTCGGTCACCGTGACCGTCACGTTGGAGGTCCCGGCCGTGGTCGGGCTGCCGGTGATCAGGCCGGAGGAGGAGCTGATCGACAGGCCCGCGGGCAGGCCCGAGGCGCTCCAGGTGTACGGCGTGGTGCCCCCGCTGGCCTGCATCTGCAGGCTGACGGACTGCCCCACGGCGGTGCTCCGGTTGCCCGGGTTGGTGACCGACGGGTTGTTGGGGTTGGTCCCGCCGTTCATGAACCCGGTGTAGAGCAGCCGGTTCGGCGAACCGCTGCCCGGGCTGGTCACCTTGCCGGTGGTGGCGTTGTTGACCAGCGCGTCACGCACCTGGGCGGGCGTGGCGCTGGGGTTGAGGCCCAGGTACACCGCGGCGGCGCCCGCCGTGTGCGGCGAGGCCATCGAGGTGCCCGTCATCGTCGCGCTGCCGGTGTTGCTGGAGTACGACGCCGACACGATGCTCGTGCCGGGGGCGAAGATGTCCAGGCAGGAGCCGTAGTTGCTGCTGCTGTTGCGGGCGTCGGAGCTGTTGGTGTTGCCGACGGTGACCGCCGCCGCGACACCCTGCGGGCTGTAGTAGCAGGCGTCGTCGGAGGAGTTGCCCGCCGCCTGGACGAACTGCACGCCGGACGAGATCAGGCTCGACACGGCGCTGTCCATGGCCTGGCTGGTGCAGCGGCTCTGGCAGCCGATGCTGTAGTTGACCACGGCCGGCTTCTGGGCGTTGGTACGCACCCAGTTGATGCCCGCGATCAGGTCGTCGTTGGTGCCGCTGCCCTGGCAGTTCAGCACCCGTACGGCCACCACGCGGGCCTTCTTGGCCACGCCGTAGCTGGTGCCCACGGCGGTGCCGGCCACGTGCGTGCCGTGCCCCTGGCAGTCGGCGGGGTTGCTGTCGTTGTCGACCATGTCCGTGCCCTGCCCGACCCGGCCGGTGAACTCGACGTGGTTGGCGTTGATGCCGGTGTCCAGCACATAGACGGTCACCCCCTGACCCGGGTTCGCGGGGTAGGTGTACGCCTGGTTCAGCGGCAGGTTCTGCTGGTCGATCCGGTCGTCGCCCCAGTTCGGCGGGTTGTTCTGGGTGTCGGCGATGCCGATGCGCTGCACCGCCTCGACCGAGGCGACCGCCGGGTCGGCGGCCAGCTTGTGTGCCTGCGCGTCCGACAGCTGCACGGAGAAGCCGCGCAGCCCGGCCGTGTAGACGTGGCGGGCCTGCCCGCCGAAGCGGCCGGCCAGGTCGCGCGCCTTCGTGCCGACGCCCGCGGCGGGGACCGCGGCGTCCTTGAAGACCACGATGTAGCGGCCGGGGACCGCGTTCGGGCTGTCGGCGTACAGGACGGGGGCGTCAGGTCCGGTGGGGGCGGCGTTCGCCGCGCCACCGGCGCCCAGGGCCCCGGCGAACGCGACGATGATCGCGATGCCGAGGGCGGAAAATCGTTGGCGCAAGGTTCTCTCCTCCCAGAGATCCCTGCTTCGCGGCCGGGTCCCGATGACGCCGACCGCGAAGGGGGTGCGCCGAACCTAGGAGCGGATGAATCCGTTGCGGCAGTGCGGTTAACAGCGTTCGATGATTCGTAACCTCAAAACTGTTTATGAACTTCGCGCGGGCGTAAGAGTCCGCATTGGATGCCCCCGCGGGTGGGGCCGCCCATAGCACGGCGAGGGCTTGATCAGGCGGTTGTCCCCAAGCGCACGGTCGTCCACAGGCAACGGATTTGGCGGGTACGCCGTGCGCCGGTGCCCGCCTAGCGTGGCCGCGTGCTGTCGCCCTTCCGCTCACCACCGCCCGACGAGGCCGCCGCCCGCGACCGGCTGCACCGGGTATTCGCCAGGCCGCAGCCGGTGCCGACGCCCGTCGCGCAGCCGGGGTGGCCCGGTGGACTCGACGCGCCCTTCTTGGACGTGCTTCCCACCGAGACCCGTGCCTTTCCCGCCGAGTCCAGCGCATCCCCCGCCGAGCCCAGCCCGTTCCCTGCCTTTCCTGCCGAGTCCCGAGCCGTTCCTGCGGAGACCCGCGCCTCTGCGGCAGAGGGCCGCGCGTTCCTTGCCGAGTCCCGCGCCGTTCGTGCTGAGACCCACGCGTTCCCGGCCGAGTCCCGTGTCTTTTCCACCGAGACCCGCGTGCCCGGGGCCGATCCGCCGGACTCGTCGCCGCCCAGTGCGCTGCCGGGGCGGGGTGCGTTCGATCCGGGGCGGCGCGGGCTGCGGGCGCTGGCGGCGGTGGCCGCGCTGGTCGTCGCGATCGCGGCGTACCTGGCCTGGCAGGCGCGGCCGTCCACCGAGCCCGCACCGGAACCGGCGGTGGTCCAGCCGGACGCGCCCCGGCCGTCCGCTCAGGCGTCCCCGCAGTCGCTGGTCGTCGCGGTCACCGGCCGGGTACGCAAGCCCGGCCTGGTCCGGCTGCCGCCCGGCGCACGGGTCGCCGACGCCATCGAGGCCGCGGGCGGCGTGCTGCCCGACACCGACCTGTCCGCCGTCAACCTGGCCCGCAAGGTCACCGACGGCGAGCTGATCGCCGTCGCCGTGCCGGGCCTGCCCGCCGCCGGTGCGGCCGGCGACACCGGCAACGGTGCGGCGGCCGGCGGCCCGGTGAACCTCAACACCGCGACGCTGGCGCAACTCGACGCGCTGCCCGGGGTCGGGCCGGTGCTCGCCCAGCGCATCCTGGATTACCGCGCCCGGCACGGCGAGTTCCGCAGCGTCGGCGACCTGCGCCAGGTCGAAGGCATCGGCGAGTCGAAGTTCGCACAGCTCAAAGACTTGGTCACGGTCTGATGGAAGGCCCCGACCTGCGGCTCGCCCCGTTCGCGCTGGGCTGCTGGGCCGCCTCGCTCACCGCCCTGCTCACCAACCTCCCGGTAGCACTGGCGCTGGCGGCCGCCGGTGCGGCAGGCGCGCTCCTCACCGCGACCTCGCACACTGGCCACCTTCGCCACCTCCGGCGTCGTCGCGCCGCCCACCCGGATCACGCCACGCACCCCGGTCGCGCCGTCCATACCAGTGGCGCCGCCCACCCCGCCGACCGCCGACCCACCACGCGCGTGCCGTCCGGCGTCCGTCGGCTGCTCGCGCAGTTTCGGGGAAACTGTGCCCACACAGGCGATGGAGGCCGCAGTTTCCCCGAAACTGCAGCTCGGGCGGGGGAGTTCGGCCCGAGTGCCCGTGGGACGTGGCGGTGGATCGTGGCCGGGGCGTTCCTCGGGGTGCTGTGCGGGGCGGCGGCGACCGGGGCGCGGTTGGCCGCGCGGGACGCGCCGGAGCTGGCCGGGCTGGTCGAGCGGCGGGCCACCGTCAGCGTCGAGCTGACCGTGGCCGACGACCCGCGCCCGGCCGCCGGGGTGACCGGGCGGGAGCAGACCTGGGTGGTGGCGGCGCATCTGGAGTCGGCGGGGGAGTTGCGCACCGATGTGCGGGTGCTGCTGCTGGCCACCGGCGACGGCTGGCGCGGCCTGCTGCCCGGTCAGCGGGTACGCGCCGAGGTGCGGTTCGGCCCCAGCCGGGGCGGTGACCTGCGCGCCGCGGTGCTCTCGGCGAACGCGCCGCCGGTGCTGCTGGGGGAGGCGTCGTGGGCGCAGCGCGCCGCCGGTGGGCTGCGGGCGGGGCTGCAACGCGCCTGCGCACCGCTCGACGCGGCCGTCGGCGGCCTGCTGCCCGGCCTGGTCGTCGGCGACACCAGCCGCCTCGACCCGGCGGTCGACCAGTCCTTCACCGACACGGGCATGACGCACCTGACCGCGGTGAGTGGTTCCAACGTGGCGATCGTGACCGGTGCCGTGCTGCTGCTGGCCCGGTGGGGGAGGGCGGGGCCGCGGCTGACCGCGCTGCTGTGCGCGGTGTCGGTGGTCGGGTTCGTGATCCTGGCCCGGCCCTCGCCGAGCGTGGTACGCGCCGCCGCGATGGGCGGGGTGGCGCTGCTGGCGCTGGCCTCCGGCCGTTCGCGTGCGGCGCTGCCCGCCCTGGCGGCGGCCGTCGTGGTGCTGCTGGTGGTCGACCCGGAGCTCGCCGCCGACGCCGGGTTCGCCCTGTCGGTGCTGGCCACGGCCGGGTTGCTGCTGCTCGCCCCGCCGCTGCGGGACGCGCTGCGCCGCCGCCGCGTGCCACCCGGGGTCGCCGAGGCGCTTGCCGTGCCGACCGCGGCGCAGCTCGCCTGTGCCCCGGTGGTCGCGGGGATCAGCGGCACGCTGAGCCTGGTCGCCGTACCGGCCAATCTGGTCGCGGTGCCGGCGATCGCGCCCGCGACCGTCACCGGGGTCGCGGCGGCGCTGCTGTCGCCGGTATGGCCCGACGGCGCCGAGTTCGCCGCCTGGCTCGGCAGCTGGCCTGCCTGGTGGCTGGTCACGGTCGCCCGGGTGGGCAGCGAGCTGCCCGCGGGGGTGCTGCCGTGGCCGGGCGGCGCACCCGGGGCGCTGCTGCTGGCCGGGCTGACCGTGCTGCTGCTGATCGGGTTCCGGCGGCCCGCCGTGCGGCGCCTGGCCACCGTGATCGCGCTGGCCGCGATGCTCGGCGCCCTGCCGGTACGGGTGCTCGCCGGAGGCTGGCCGCCCGACGGCTGGGTGGCCGTCGCCTGTGACGTCGGGCAGGGCGACGCGACCGTGCTCAACGCGGGCGGCGGTGCCGCCGTGGTGGTGGACGCCGGACCGCGCCCGGCCGACGTCGACCGGTGCCTGCGCGGGCTGGGCGTGGACGAGGTGCCGCTGCTGGTGGTCAGCCACTTCCACCTGGACCACATCGGCGGGCTCGACGGGGTGCTGTCCGGGCGGCGGGTCGACGCGGTGGTCACCACCTCCTGGCCCGAGCCGGCGACCGGCCGGGACGCCGTGGCCCGCGCGGCGGCGGCGCACCGGGTGCCGGTCAGCGACGCGCCCGCGTCCGGCGGATGGACGGTCGGCGACGTACGCATCGAGGTGCTCGGCTCCGAGCCGGTGCGCGGCACCCGCAGTGACCCGAACAACAACTCGCTGCTGCTCGCGGCGACCGTGCGCGGAGTACGGGTGCTGCTGACCGGGGACGCCGAGACGGAGCGGCAGCGGGCGTTGCTGGACGCCGGCACGGATGTGTCGGCGCAGGTGCTCAAGGTCTCCCACCACGGCAGCGCCTACCAGGAGCCGGCGTTCCTGGACGCGGTGGCGCCGCGGATCGCCCTGGTCAGCGTGGGGCGGGACAACGACTACGGGCACCCGAGCCCGTCCGTGCTGGCCCGGCTCACCGGGCACGGGACGCGGGTGCTGCGCACCGACGTCAGCGGCGACCTCGCCGTGGTGCTCGAACGAGGGAAGCTTTCAGTCGTTCTCCCGACGCGCCCGTTCGAGTGACCATGGACGGCTGGTCGGAGCCTCATGCGACGATAGCGAGGTGGTGAGCCAGGTTCCGTCCCCCGTCCTGACACCCGTGGTCCTCGTGCTGGGCGACGAGGAGCTCCTGGTGGCGCGCGCGATCTCCGACGCGGCCGCCCGGGCCCGTGCCGCCGACCCGGCCGCGGAGCTCCGCGAGGTGGACGCGGACACGATGCTCGTCGGCGAGCTCGCCGAGCTGCTGAGCCCGTCGCTGTTCGGCGGCGCGCGGGTGCTGGTGCTGCGCCGCGCCCAGGACGCCAAGAAGGACGTCACGGCGGTGCTGCTCGACTACGCCAAGGCGCCCGACCCCGACGTGTGCCTGGTGGTGGCGCACGCGGGCGGTGCCAAGAACAAGGCCCTGGCCGACGCGCTGACCAAGGGCGGCGCGACCGTCGTGCCGGCGGCCAAGCTCAGCAAGCACCGCGACCGGGTCGACTTCGTCACCGGCGAGGTGCGCCGGCTCGGCGGCCGCTGCGGCACCGACGCCGCCGAGGCGCTGATCGAGGCGGTCGGCAACGACCTGCGCGAGCTCGCCGCAGCCTGCGCCCAGCTGATGGTGGACACCGGCGGCCGCATCGACCAGGCCACCGTGGCCCGCTACTACCGGGGCAAGGCGGAGGTGAGCGGCTTCGCGGTCGCCGACGCCGCCGTCGCCGGGGACGTGCCCGCCGCGCTCGAGGCTTTGCGCTGGGCCCGGCACAGCGGCGTCGACCCGGTGCCGATCGCCGACGCGCTCGCCGACGGCGTGCGCACCGTGGCCCGGGTGGCTTCGGCGGGGCGCGGTAATGCGTACCAGCTGGCCTCGACGCTCGGCATGCCCGCCTGGAAGATCGAGAAGGCGCAGCGCCAGGCGCGCGGCTGGACGCCGGACGGGCTGGTGCTCGCGATGCGGGCGGCCGCCGACTGCAACGCCGCCGTGAAGGGCGGCGAGGAGGACCGCGACTACGCGCTGGAGCGCACGATCGTGGCGTTCGCACAGGCCAAACAGGTGGGAGGGGCGCGATGACGGCCGGCGTCCGGTCCCGGCGGGCGGGCGGCATCAGCCCCGAGGAGGCCCGCAACCGCCCCCTCTACGCCCGGGTGCTCGGGCTGCAGTACGTGCGCCCCAGCAACCTGATGTGCTTCCTGTTCTTCGAGGGCACCGTGGCGCTGGCCGTGCTGCTGTCGCTGGCCGAGCTCACCGGCTGGTGGGCGGTGGCGGTGCTGCCCGTCTCGGTCGCCGTCATGGTCAAGGTCAACGACGTCATCGCGGGCGCGACCATGCGCTCCGGGGTCGAGTCGGTGGCGCGCGCCCGGCGGGCGGCGCGGACGCGGCGGGCGCTGACGCAGCCCACGGTGCGGTTGCGCGAGGCGGTGCCGAGCGAGGGCCAGGCCGGCCTCCAGCAGCCGCCGTCCCGTCCCGTGGCACATCCTGTCCAGGCAGCGGCGGTGCACGCCGAGCCGGATGCGTCCGGCTATTACGGCGATGAGGAGCAGGTGGGGCCGGTCAGCCCGGCCGCCGAGGAGCCGTGGCTCGGCACGGCCGAGCAGCGCGCCCGCCAGTCGGCGGCGTACCGCTACGAGTAGCCGCCCCACCCGGGACATGTGGCGTGCCGTTGTGGACCAGCGCGCGCTGCCCCGCGCCTCGGTCAGGCAGCGCGTCGACGCGGGCCACGAGCATCCGCCGCATCGTCGTCCCCGGACACACGATGCTCGGACACGCTGATGCCCGGCTCCCAGGGGAGCCGGGCATCAAGCGACGTCTGGCGGTGCCGCGAACGGGCACGCTGCGACGGTCAGGCCGAGAGCGAAGCCAGCTTCTTGGCGATCGCAGACTTGCGGTTCGCCGCCTGGTTCTTGTGGATCACGCCCTTGCTGACGGCCTTGTCCAGCTTGCGGGTGGCGTCGCGCAGCAGCGCGGTGGCGTTCTCGACGTCACCGGTGGCGCTCGCCTCGTGGAACTTGCGGACAGCGGTCTTCAGCGACGACTTGACCGACTTGTTGCGCAGCCGGGCCTTCTCGTTCTGCCGGTTGCGCTTGATCTGGGACTTGATGTTCGCCACGCGACAGCCTCGTCCTGCTCGTTTCGGTTGATTGGTTCGGGTGGGCCGACGCGTGAAGCACCAGCCGCGACGTGCCAGGTTACCAGGTGCCCAGGTCTCGGCCCAAACCGGGCCGGGCGCACCCGCCTGTGTCATACGTCGCCCGCACAGCGTACCGCGCCGCCCCTCCGGGTGCCCGCCCCCGCCACCGACCGGGGGCAAGATCGCGACCACGGGTCGAAAAGCGCACTCCCACCTCACTTTTCGACCCGACATCGCGATCATTGCCAGCCGGCCGCCCGCTGAGGGGTGGCCTCCGAGTCGCAAGATCGCTCGTTCGTGCCAGAACCTGTACTCCCACCTGACTTTCCGGCACGAATCCGCGATCATCGCCGGCCAGGACGCCGGCCCCGGACGCCGGCCGCGAGCCCCACCGGGGAGGGAGGTCGGGTGCCGTATGGGTGACGGGTGGGCGACACCCGTGCTCGGGGGCGGGCGGCGCGGTGTTCGGATGGCAGACTTGCGCTCGTGGACAGCGAGCGCTTCTGGATGCTGATCGAGCAGGCCCGCACCGATGTCGACGGCGACATCGGCGAGGACGGCACGGGGATGGCGAAGGCGCTGACGGCGCGCCTGGTCGCGCTGGACCTGCCGGAGATCGCCGCCTTCGCGGCCGAGTTCGACCGGCTCCGCGACGCGGCGGACCGCTATGACGTGTGGGGTGCGGCGCACCTGATCGGCGGCGGCTGCTCCGACGACGCGTTCGTCGACTTCCGCAGCGGGCTGGTCGCGGCCGGCCGGGAGTGGTACACCAAGGCGCTGGCCGATCCCGACACGCTGGCCGGGCACCCGTCGGTGGTCGAGGCCGTGGAGTGGGACGACGACAGTGCCATCTTCGCCGAGCTGGTCGGGTACGCCGCCAAGGACGCGTTCCGCGAGGTGGCCGGTGCCGAGCTGGTGCTGCCCGCGGCGACGCGGGCCGGGACGGCCGGCGAGCGCTGGGACTTCGACGACGACGACCAGATGCGCCACCGCCTGCCGCGGCTGAGCGGGCTGGTGCTCGGGTGGCCCGCGAACGAGGGGTGCCGCTGCTAGGTGGCGGCTGACCGTCGGCCCGCTTCGGCGCGGCGGGCGGGCGTGGGATCATAGGGACGGCAATGACCGCCTCCACGGGACCGGGACGGCCGCTCCAGGTTCCGCCTCACGCTCATAGAACGGATCACCGTGCCTCCGCTGCTCGGATCGAACAAGCCCGGCGACACCGACCCGGGCGCCATCCGCAACTTCTGCATCATCGCCCACATCGACCACGGCAAGTCGACGCTGGCGGACCGGATGCTGCAAATCACCGAGGTGGTCGACCCGCGCCAGATGCGGGCGCAGTACCTCGACCGGATGGACATCGAGCGCGAGCGCGGCATCACCATCAAGAGCCAGGCGGTGCGCCTGCCGTGGACCGTGCGCGAGGGCGAGCGGGCCGGCGAGCAGGTCGTGCTCAACATGATCGACACCCCGGGGCACGTGGACTTCACGTACGAGGTGTCGCGCAGCCTGGCCGCCTGCGAGGGCGCGATCCTGCTGGTGGACGCGGCGCAGGGCATCGAGGCGCAGACGCTGGCCAACCTGTACCTGGCGATGGAGAACAACCTCACCATCATCCCGGTGCTCAACAAGATCGACCTGCCGGCCGCGCAGCCGGAGAAGTACGCCGAGGAGCTGGCGCACCTGATCGGCTGCGAGCCGGAGGACTGCCTGCGGGTGTCCGGCAAGACCGGCGACGGCGTGTCGCACCTGCTCGACGAGATCGTCCGGCAGCTGCCCGCGCCGACCGGCGGCGACCCGAACGCCCCGGCCCGCGCCATGATCTTCGACTCGGTGTACGACGTGTACCGCGGCGTGGTCACCTACATCCGGGTCATCGACGGCCGGCTGGACGCCCGTGACCGGATCAAGATGATGTCGACCGGCGCCGTGCACGAGCTGCTGGAGATCGGCGTGATCTCCCCGGAGCCGATCAAGTCGCCGTCGCTGTCCGTCGGCGAGGTCGGTTACCTGATCACGGGTGTGAAGGACGTGCGGCAGTCCCGGGTCGGCGACACGGTCACGCTGAACCAGCGCCCGGCCAGCCAGCCGCTGGGCGGCTACAAGGACCCCAAGCCGATGGTCTACTCGGGGCTGTACCCGCTGGACGGCTCGGACTACCCGGAGCTGCGCGACGCCCTGGACAAGCTGAAGCTCAACGACGCGTCCCTGGTGTACGAGCCGGAGACCTCCGCGGCGCTCGGGTTCGGCTTCCGCTGCGGCTTCCTCGGCCTGCTCCACCTGGAGATCATCCAGGAGCGGCTGGAGCGCGAGTTCGGCCTGGACCTGATCGCCACCGCGCCGAACGTGGTCTACCGCGTGGTCACCGACGACGGCAAGGAGATCACGGTCACCAACCCGAGCGAGTACCCGCACGGCAAGGTCGCCGAGGTGTACGAGCCGGTCGCCCGCGCCACGGTGCTGACGCCCAACGACTACGTCGGCGCGGTGATGGAGCTGTGCCAGGGCCGCCGCGGTGTGCTGCTGGGCATGGACTACCTGTCCGCCGACCGGGTCGAGCTGCGCTACACGCTGCCCCTCGGTGAGATCATCTTCGACTTCTTCGACCAGCTGAAGTCGCGCACCAAGGGCTACGCCAGCCTGGACTACGAGCCCAGCGGCGAGCAGGCCTCCGACCTGGTCAAGGTGGACATCCTGCTGCAGGGTGAGCCGGTCGACGCGTTCAGCGCCATCGTGCACAAGGACAAGGCGTACACGTACGGCACGACCATCGCCTCCAAGCTGCAGAAGCTGATCCCGCGGCAGCAGTTCGAGGTGCCGATCCAGGCCGCCATCGGCTCGCGCGTCATCGCCCGCGAGACGATCCGCGCCATCCGCAAGGACGTGCTCGCCAAATGCTACGGCGGTGACATCAGCCGTAAGCGCAAGCTGCTGGAGAAGCAGAAGGAAGGCAAGAAGCGCATGAAGATGGTCGGCCGGGTCGAGGTGCCCCAGGAGGCCTTCATCGCCGCGCTGTCCACCTCGGAGGCCCCCGAGGGCGGCAAGAAGAAGTGACCTTCGCGGGACACTGTTTCCGCTGCGGCGCGGCCCTCGCGGCCGCGCCGCCCGCTGTCTGCCGCTCGTGTGGGTACGAGCACTACCTCAACGCCCGGCCCACGGCCAGCCTGATCGTGCTGGACGGCGCCGGGCGCTTCCTCGCGCTGCGCCGTGCCCGGCCGCCCCGCGCCGGGTTGTGGGAGACGCCGGGCGGTTTCTGCGACGGCTGGGAGGAGCCGGCCGACGCCGCCCGCCGGGAGGCCCGGGAGGAGCTCGGCGTCGACGTCGAGCTGGGCCGCTTCGTCGGCATGTACGTGGGCGACTACGAGTTCCAGGGCGAGCGGCTGCCGGTGCTGGACTGCTTCTTCCTGGCCCGCCTGCCCGAGGGCGCGCGGCTGCGGCTGGACCCCGCCGAGTCGTCCGACGCGACCTGGCTGCCCCTGGCCGACCCGCCCCCCATGGCCTTCACCACCATGGACCGCGCCCTGCGCGACGCCCGCACCCTGCCCCACTGAGCCCTCACCGCGACGCCGCGCCGTCGCGCCCGGCACGCCGGCCTTGATCGCTCGACTTGCCTGGCAGATGGGCGAATGGGTGGACAAGATACGCCCGTTTGCCAGGCAAGTCGGATGATCGTGGGGGCTGTGGGGGCTGTCCCCCGGGCGGGGTAGGTCGGTCGGGTGGGAGGGGGACGGCGAGCGGCCGAAGATCTGCTGACAAAAGGGCAAACCCGTAGTAACTGGGCAATGTAGCCATCGTTACCTCAAGTGCAGTGTTTTGCCGCTTTCGCCCGATATGAGGGCAAAGCAGGTTCCAAAGTCGCACAAGGAGTGACGATGCAGATGAAGAAGGCCGGAGTCGTCGCCACGGGCGCTCTCGCTACAGTGGCGATCATGGGGGCTCCTGCCGCTGCGGCGCCCAGCACGGACGCCTCTGCGCTGACCCAGGCCAGCACCTCCACCACCGAGGGCAAGACCAGCGCGATGCGCCAGGTCGGGGCCAACCAGCTGAAGCTCGCCCGCGGCGGCGGCTTCGACAACAACGGCTGGGACGCGCCGTGGGACGTCGACCCGCAGGCGCTGGTCGCCCTGCTCGACGGCACGGTCGTCAACGTGGCCGCGCTCCAGCAGTGTGGCTCCACCAGCGGCAACGTCGTGGGCATCTCGGTGCCGATCACCTCGCCCAACACGGTGCTGGCCAACTTCGGCCACGACGGCTACGGGCACAAGGACGACGTCGCCTGCGCCAACGGCAACATCAAGATCAAGCAGTCTGACGAGTACCCGCTGATCGGCGTCGGCAACGACACCGCCGTGGGCATCGCGACGATCCAGTCGTGTGGCTCGACCGACGGCCAGGTTGTCGGCATCACCGTGCCGATCACCTCGTCGAACACGGTGTTCGGCGACTGCCAGAACGGCAACGTCGAGATCGGCGCCGAGGACGAGTGGGACGACCACGACGGTTGGAAGGAGTCCGGCCGGGTCGAGGCCATGCCGGTCGGCCAGTCGACCGCCATGGACAAGGCCCGCCAGGCCCTGGTCAAGAAGGTCGGCGCGCTGAAGAACCGCGACGCGTGGGCCAAGCGCTCCAACGCCAAGGTCGCGCCGCAGGCGCGGGGCGGCGGCTGGGACGCGCCGTGGGACGTCGACTCCTTCGGCCTGATCTCCGCGCTCAACGGCACCTCGGTGCTGGCGGCGACGCTGCAGGCCTGTGGCTCGACCTCGCCCGACGTGATCAGCCTGGCGATCCCGATCACCTCGCCGAACACGGTCTACGGCGACTGCAAGAACGCCAACGTGAAGATCGACAAGGAGGGCCCGAAGGGCCTGATCACTGTCGCGGACAACTCGTCGGTCAACATCCTGCCGCTGCAGTCCTGCGGTTCGACGAGCGCCAACATCATCGCTGCGGCCGTTCCGCTGGGCTCGCCGAACACGGTCATCGGCAGCTGCTACAACGCCAACACGGTCATCGACTAATCGCTGATCCGGTACGGCAGACGGGGCGGGTCGCGCCAGCGCGACTCGCCCCTTCGAATGCTCGCCCAATGACAACTCATGCCGCGCCGCCGCGCACCCGGGACTTGGTCGTCGGCGGCCAGAAATTCCTACAAGGAGTGACGATGCAGATAGGCAAGGCCGGGGTCGTCGCGGCTGGAGCGCTCGCCACGGTGGCGGTACTGGGTTCCGCGGCTGCCGCGGCCCCCACGGCCGGACCGGCGCAGGCGGATCCGGTGAGGACCGCCGCGACCACCTTGAAGCAGGCGGCGGTGCAGCAGGCCGCCGGGCGGGCACTCGCGGCCGTGGACGCGGCGGCCGCCCGCGGTCCACAGCAGGACGCACGTCAGCCGCTGATCTCCATCGCCAACGGCACTGCCCTGACCGCGGCCGCGTGGCAGACCTGTGGTTCCACGTCCGCCCAGGTCGTATCGGCCTCGGTCGCGTTCCGCTCCCCGAACACCGTGCTGGGCGACTGTGCCAACGGCAACGTCCTGATCCGGCAGAACCAGGTGCAGGGGATCATCTCGATCCTGGACGACACCTCGGTCAACGCGCTGCCGATCCAGGTCTGCGGCTCGACCGCGGCCATCGCCGGCGTCGCGGCCGCGGTCAGCTCGGCCGCCACCGTGATCGGCGACTGCTTCAACGCCAACACGATGATCGCCGAGCCGAAGGAGGGCGCGCAGGAGTCGCCACGCAGCCTGGTGTCGCTGCTCAGCGGCTCGGTCGTCAACGCCGGGGCGGTCCAGATCTGCGGCTCCACCGCCTCGATCGTCGGGGTGGCGGCCGCCGTGCAGTCGCCGACCACCGTGCTGGGTGACTGCTACAACAGCAACAGCACGATCCAGAAGCGCAAGGACCCGGCGGTGATCCCGCTGCTCAGCAACCAGGTCTTCGACATCCTGCCGCTGCAGACCTGCGCCTCGTCCGGCCTGCTCGGCCAGCTCGGCCCGGCACTGCCGATCGGCAGCCCGTCGTTCGTCGCGGGTCAGTGCAAGTCCGGCAACCAGAACATCACGGGTGACTCGGACTCGGGGCTGCTCGGCGTCGCGGGCCTCGCGGGCAAGCAGAACTGATTGTCCGTCGTACACGACGAGGCCCGGACCGCCAGGCGGTCCGGGCCTCGTCGTCAGCAGCCCGCCGGAGCGGGCTCGGTAGGTCTCAGCGCAGCCACGGGACCGAGCGGTCCAGCAGGCCGCGCTCCTTGAGCTCGGCGCGCAGCGGGATCGTGTCGTCGATCCAGCCGCCCTCGCCGACGCCCCACATGTTCTGCACCTTCAGGTTGCCGAACGCCTCGCCGACGAGCTGGCGCTGCACCGGGGTGAGCGCGGCGTACCACGCCGAGTCGCGGTCGATCGGCATGTCGTCGACCGGGCGGATCCAGCGGTAGGTGTAGCTCATGAAGAGCATCTTGCGGGTGAACTGCGACCGGTTGCGCGAACGCGAGTGCCACAGGCGCCGGTCGAAGATGAACGCGTCACCGGGCTTGGCCAGCCACGGCACCGCGCCCTCCGGGCCCTTGGCGATCTCCGCCGGGTCCGTCGGCCGGTGCATGCTGTTGTTCAGGTGCGAACCGGGGATGCACAGCGTCTGGCCACGGCCGGGCTCCGAGATGTCGCTCAGCACGATGGCGACCTTCAGCGACAGCATCGGGCGCGGGATGTTGCCGTAGAAGGGCTCGTAGTACTCCGCGTCGGAGTTCTGGCGCCAGCCGTCCTGGTGCCACTCCCAGCGCGGGGTCTCGTCCTCCTCGTAGGGCGGGTTGACGTCGAGGTGGTTGTGCTGGGAGTAGATGTTCCAGCCGGCCAGGCCCCAGATGTAGCGGAAGGTCGGACCGTAGTCCAGCATCCGCGCGAAGGCGAGGCTGTGGCTGACGGCACCCAGCAGGTGCAGCGAGCCGGTCTTGTCGAGGTGGCCGACGGCCTGGTGCTCGGCGTAGAGGCGGTCGGCCTCGGCCTGCAGCTCGGCCACGCGGTCCTCGCTCACCACGCCGGGCAGGTGCAGATACCCGCGCTCGTGGAATTCCCTGCGCTCGGCGTCGGTGAGCGGCGCGTAGTCCGTCGCCGGCTCCTGAGAGGTGATGGTCATATCCTCCCCTTGCGTCCTTCCAGACATGGGCAGACGAAGGTGGACCGGGGCGCGCGACTTGGGGGTGGCGTGCCGGGGTGAGCCAACTTCGCGAACGAGAGCCGATACTAACTCGCCTTCGCGCCCGACTGTGTCGCGCGGGGGTTCGCCGACCGGCCTGCCATCAGGGTTACTCGCCCTTGACGACCTCGGCCACCACCTGTTCGGCCACTTTCTCGGCACCCGACCACGAGCCGTCACGGGCGGACCACTGCCGGTCCGCGAAGGTCACCCGGCTCACCCCCGCGGCAGGCGCGTGCGCCACGAGCCAGTGCGCGAACTGCCAGCCCGCCTTGGCCGATTTAGCCGGTATGCGCAGCTCGGTGCCCACCGCGGTGACGCCCTTGGCCTTGGCGCCGAAGTCGAGCTTCATCCGCTCGGCCAGCCCGCCCGGCGTCAGCTCGCCGCCCTCGGCGGGCCGTGTGTCGCATGTCACACCGTTCGCCTGCTGGCCGGTCAGCACCGAGGCCAGCACGGTCGCCTCCTCGGCCCACTTCTCGTAGGCCTCCGGGTACGCCGAGCGCTGCACGCGCTGCGCCGCGTCGGTGACCCGCAGCCGCTCCCAGCCCTTGATCTTCAGCAGGCTGGTGTAGAACCGCTTCGCTGAGTACCGCGGGTCCATGATCTGCTTGGTGGTGCCCCAGCCCTGGCTGGGCCGCTGCTGGAACAGCCCGACCGAGTCGTGGTCGTTGCCCTCGCCGAGGTGCTCCAGGTTGCGCAGCTTGGACTCCTGCAGCGCGGTGGCCAGCGCCACCACCACCGCGCGGTCGGGCACGTTGCGGGCGATGCCGACGGCGGCGATCGTGGCGGCGTTGGCCATCTGCTCCGGGTCCAGGCGCACCTCGCCGCCGGCGCGGGCCACGCACTCCGGCGCGCCCAGGCTGGGCAGCCGCAGGCCGCCCTCGAACTGCTCGCGGGCCAGGTAGCCGCCGACGCCGAACACCACGACGAGGATCACCAGAACGGTCAGCACCTGCCGGCCCTTCACGGCGACCTCCTCCACTCGGTCTGGCGTCCAGCGGGGCGGGACCGCGAGGTCCGCCGACCGGGGCGAGCCACGTCCGCTCCCGCCACCTTACGGCGTGCCGGCCACCGCGGCACCGTCCTCGTCGGACGCCGGAACCCAGGCGGCATCCCGTTTCTCCCGGAATGCGGCGACTCCTTCGCGACCCTCGGCGGAGCCGAAGAAGCGCAGCGAGATATCCGACAGGTACGCCAGCTCCGCGTCCAGCTCCGGCTCGGGCCGGCGGCGCAGCAGCTCCTTCGTGGTCGCCAGCGAGGCCGGCGCGCCGCGCACCAGGCTGTCGCACCAGCGCCCGACCACCGCGTCCAGGTCGTCGGCGGGGGCGGTCGCGGTGACCAGGCCGACCGCGGCGGCGCGGGCGCCGTCGAAGACGTCGCCGGTCAGGTAGAGCTCGGCCGCGGCCCGCGGCGCCAGCCGGGGCAGCACGGTCGAGGAGATCAGCGCGGGCACCACGCCCAGGCGCACCTCGGTGAAGGCGAAGGTCGCCGCCGTCGCGCACACCGCGAGGTCGGCCGCGGCGATCAGCCCCAGGCCCCCGGCGCGCGCCGGGCCCCGCACCACGGCCACCACCGGCTTCGGCGACCGGGCCACCGCGCCCAGCACGTCGCCCAGCAGCGCGGCGGGCATCTGCCCCGACTTCGCCGCGGCGGCCGTCTCGGCCAGGTCGGCGCCGGAGCAGAACACCGGGCCGGTGTGGTCCAGCACGATCACGCGCACCCGGTCGTCGCCGGCCGCCCCGGCCAGCGCCGCCAGCAGCTCGGTCATCAGCCGGTGGGACAGCGCGTTGCGGTTGTGCGGGCTGTCCAGCGTGATGGTGGTTACGCCGCGGGCGTGGGTGACCCGGACGAGAGGTGAGTCAGGTGAGGACATGAGGGCAGACTAGAGCCGTGGCACAGCTCCCCGACGGCGAACCCGTCCCCGACGACGGCGCCCTTCCCGATTCCGCGCTGACCGACGTCGGCGGCCGTGGCTTCGGCGTGTACCTGCACGTCCCGTTCTGCGCGAGCCGCTGCGGGTACTGCGACTTCAACACCTACACCGCGTCGGAGCTGGGCGGCGCCGACACCGAGGGGTACGTCGAGGCGGTGCTCGCCGAGCTGGCGCTGGCCGCGAAGCTGCTGCCCGCGCCGCCGCGGGTGGACACCGTGTTCGTCGGCGGCGGCACGCCGACCCTGCTGCGCCCGGCCCAGCTCGGCCGGATGCTGGAGGCGGTCGACGCCGCCTGGGGCCTGGCGCCCGGCGCCGAGGTGACCACCGAGGCCAACCCGGAATCCGTCGACCCGGCGAAGCTGCGCGAGCTGCGCGCGGCCGGCTTCACCCGGATCTCGCTGGGCATGCAGTCGGCCGCGCCGGGCGTGCTGCGGATCCTGGACCGGCAGCACACCGCCGGGCGGGCACCGCAGGCCGCGACCGAGGCGCGCGAGGCCGGGTTCGAGCACGTCAACCTCGACCTGATCTACGGCACGCCGGGGGAGACCGAGGACGACTTCGCCGCCTCGCTGGCCGCGGTGACCGGCGCGGGGGTGGACCATGTCAGCGCGTACGCCCTGATCGTGGAGGACGGCACCCGGCTGGCGGCCCGGATCCGGCGCGGGGAGATCGCCGCCCCCGACGACGACACCGCCGCCGACCGCTACCTGGCGGCCGAGGCGGCGCTGAGCGCGGCCGGGCTGAGCTGGTACGAGGTGTCCAACTGGGCGGCCGACGAGGCCGCGCGGTGCGCGCACAACCTGCTCTACTGGCGCGGCGGCGACTGGTGGGGCCTCGGCCCGGGGGCGCACAGCCACGTCGGCGGGGTGCGCTGGTGGAACGTCAAGCACCCCGGCCGGTACGCGGCCCGCCTGGCCGAGGGCCTGTCCCCGGGGCTGGGCCGGGAGGTGCTCACCGGTGAGCAGCGCCACACCGAGGACGTCCTGCTCCGGCTGCGCCTGGCCGAGGGCCTGCCGCTGGACGTGCTGAGCCCGGACGGGCGCGCGGCGGCGGCGCGGGCGCTCGCGGACGGGCTGCTGGCGCAGGCCGCGTACGCGGACGGCCGCGCGGCGCTGACGCTGCGCGGCCGTCTCCTCGCGGACGCGGTGGTCCACTCGCTGTTGGCCTGGTGAGGCCGGGTCTTACTTGATCAGGCGAAGCGTGCCGGGGTAGCGGTAGAGCTGGCCCTCATTGGCCTTCATGCCGGCGAGCACGCAGAAGATGATGACCAGGATCCACACGATGAACGGCAGGAAGAACAGGAAGCCGAGGCTGCACACGCTGAGGATGAAGGTCACCACGTAGGCGATCGTCGCGGTGATCTGGAAGTTCAGCGCCTCGACCGCGTGCGCCTTGACGGTCGGCGACTCGTTGCCCTTGACCAGCATGGCGACCAGCGGGGCGAGGAAGCCGACCACGATGCCGCCGAAGTGCGCGATCAGGGCCCAGGTCTTGTCGTCGGCGTTGGCGTAGCCGACCGGGGCCGGACCACCGGCGGGCGGCGGCAGGTAACCGCCGGGAGCCGAGGGCGGGACGGACGAGGGGGCCGACGGCGGCGGCGCTGCCGAGGCCGGCGGCTCGTAGGACGGCGACGACGGCGGCTGCGGCGCCGAGTAGCCGGGCGGCTCGGGGGCGGAGCCGGGCGGGGTGGGTTCACTCATGCCCGACAGGCTAGGGGTGTGGATCAATCGGCGCTAGTCAACGCTCATGACCGATAGGCGACATTCCACTGCCCGTCCGGCCGAGTTTGACCGTCACGTCCGCCGGGGAGACGTCTGGGATCACTGTCCGGTCCGGCGGAATGTCGGACCGGTCACCACGCCTATGCCGTCCGGGTGACGGCCCACGTAGACTGGCACTCCGTAGCGACGAGTGCCAGCGGGAGGTGCGTATGGGTCTGGACGACCGCAAGCTCGAGGTGCTGCGCGCCATCGTCGAGGACTACGTCGCGACGCAGGAGCCGGTCGGCAGCAAGGCGCTGGTCGAGCGGCACGCGCTCGGCGTCTCGCCGGCCACGGTCCGCAACGACATGGCCGTGCTGGAGGACGAGGGCTACATCCGCCAGCCGCACACCTCGGCCGGCCGGGTGCCGACCGACCGGGGCTACCGGCTCTTCGTCGACCGGCTGTCGCGGGTCAAGCCGCTCTCCCCGGCCGAGCGCCGGGCGATCGAGCGCTTCCTGGTCGGCGCCGTCGACCTCGACGACGTGGTGCACCGCGCGGTCCGGCTGCTCGCGCAGCTGACCCGCCAGGTCGCCGTCGTGCAGTACCCGAGCCTGACCCGCTCCGCCGTACGCCATCTCGAACTGGTCCCGGTCTCCACCACCCGGCTGCTGCTGGTCATGATCACCGACACCGGCCGCGTCGAGCAGCGGGTCGTGGAGCTGCCCGGCCCGGTCGACCCGGAGGAGATCACCGACCTGCGCCGCGTGCTCAACGCGACGCTGGCCGGGGTGAAGCTGGTGGACACCCCGCCGCTGGTGCAGGGCCTGGTGGAGCGGGCCGAGCCGCAGGCGAAGGCAACCATGAGCACGCTGGTCAGCGTCCTGCTGGAGACGCTCGTCGAGCGGCACGAGGAGCGCATCGCCCTGGCCGGCACGTCGAACCTGGCCCGGATGGGTCCGCTGGACCTGTCCACCGGCGCGCTGCGCCCCATCCTCGAGGCGCTCGAGGAGGAGGTCATCCTGCTGAAGCTCTTCGACGAGGTGAAGGCGGGGTCGGCCCGGGTGCGCATCGGCGACGAGAACGAGGTCGTGGACCTCCGCAGCACCTCGGTGGTCAGCACGGGCTACGGCCCGGGCGCGACCGTCGTGGGCGGGATGGGCGTCGTCGGCCCGACCCGCATGGACTACCCCGGCACCATCGCCACCGTACGCGCGGTCGCGCGTTACCTCGGCGAGATGCTGGCGCAGCACTGATCTGACCGTTGATGAACCTGTTGTCGATGAACTGAGGCTTGAGGACAGCGTGGCCAAGGACTACTACGGCATTCTCGGCGTTCCCAAGGACGCCGACGCCGACGACATCAAGCGGGCCTACCGCAAGCTGGCCCGTCAGTACCACCCGGACGTCAACCCGGACCCGGCCGCGGCGGAGAAGTTCAAGGACATCAACAACGCGTACGAGGTCCTCTCCGACGACCAGAAGCGGCGCATCGTCGACCTGGGCGGCGACCCGCTCGCGCCCGGCGGCGGCGGTGGCGGTGCGGGCGGCGGCGCCGGAGGCCCGTTCGTGGGCTTCCAGGACATCATGGACGCCTTCTTCGGCGGCAGCGGCTCGCGCGGCCCGCGCCCGCGCACCCGGCCCGGCGCCGACGCGATCCTGCGGCTGGACCTGGACCTGTTCGAGACCGCGTTCGGGGTCGAGGCGCCGATCACCGTGGACACCGCGGTGCTCTGCACCACCTGCTCCGGCGCCGGCACCGCCGCGGGCACCCAGCCGAAGACCTGCGACATGTGCGGCGGCCGCGGCGAGGTGCAGTCGGTGCAGCGCACCTTCCTGGGCCAGGTCGTGTCGTCGCGCCCCTGCGCCGCCTGCCAGGGCTTCGGCACCACCCTGCCGCACCCCTGCCCGACCTGCGCCGGCGACGGCCGGGTGCGCACCCGCCGCAGCCTGACCGTGAAGATCCCGGCCGGCGTCGAGGACGGCATGCGCATCCGCCTGGCCGGCCAGGGCGAGGTCGGCCCGGGCGGCGGCCCGTCCGGCGACCTCTACGTGGAGATCCACGAGCGCCCGCACGACGTGTACGCCCGCAAGGGCGACGACCTGCACTGCAAGGTCACCGTCCCGATGACCGCCGCCGCCCTCGGCACCCGCCTCACCATCAAGACCCTCGACTCCGAGGAGCAGCTGGAGGTCAAGCCCGGCACCCAGCCGAACTCGACCCTGCGCATCCGCGGCAAGGGCGTGCCGCACCTGCGCGGCAGCGGCCGCGGCGACCTCTTCGTGCACCTCGACGTCCGCACGCCCACCCGCCTGGACGGCGAGCAGGAGCGCATGCTCCGCGAGTTCGCCCGCGCCCGCGGCGAGGAGGTCGCCGAGCTCTCCAAGCAGGGCGGCTTCTTCTCCCGCGTCCGCGACGCCTTCAACGGCCACTGACCGTCTTTTTCCGCGTTGATCATGAACTTGTGGCACGGCTCGACGGCAGGTCGTGGCCACAGGTTCATGATCACCATTGGAGGGTGTGGCCGTGAGCGCGCCGCTGTTTCTCGTGGACTCGCTGCCGGGCGGGGACACCTTCACCCTGGACGGCCCCGAGGGGCATCACGCCGCCACCGTGCAGCGGCTGCGGGCCGGTGAGGCGCTGCTGCTCGCCGACGGCCGGGGCGGGGTGGCCTCCGCGACGGTGCAGACCGTCGGCAAGGGCAGTCTCGACGTGGTGGTCACCGAGCGGCGGTACGCCCGCGCGCCCGACCCGCGCCTCACCGTCGCCCAGGGCATCGCCAAGGGCGACCGGGGCGAGCTGGCGGTGCAGGCGATGACCGAGGTCGGCGTCGACGAGATCCTGCCCTGGGCCGCGGCACGCAGCGTGGCGCAGTGGCGCGGCGACCGGGGCGCCAAGGCGCGCGACAAGTGGGCCGCCGTCGCCCGCGAGGCGGCCAAGCAGGCCCGGCGCAGCTGGCTGCCGACCGTGGGCGGCGACCCGGACCTGTCCACCAAGCAGCTCGCGCAGCGGCTCGGCGCGGCGGACGCCGCCTACGTGCTGCACGAGGAGGCCACCGACCGGCTGTCCCAGGTCGAGCTGCCCACATCGGGCGAGATCGTGCTGGTCGTAGGCCCCGAAGGCGGCATCGACGACGCGGAGCTGGCCGCGTTCACCGCCGCCGGCGCCCGCCCGGTCCGCCTCGGCGACACCGTCCTGCGCACCTCCACCGCCGGCGTGGCGGCCCTGTCCGTCCTGGCCACCCGCCTCTCCCGCTGGTGACCTGCCGCCCGCCGGCCTTGATCGTTCGAGTTGCCTGGCACATGGGCGAATGGGCGCTCAAGATACGCACAGGTGCCTGGCAAGTCGGGCGATCTTGGCGGGGTCAGCGGAGGTGGGAGGCGCCGTTGAGGTCGAGGACGGCGCCGGAGGCCCACTCGGCGGCGGGGTCGGCCAGCCAGAGGACGGCGGCGGCGATCTCGTCGGGGCGGGCGACGCGGCCGAACGGGCTCTGCGAGGCGTGCTGCTCGCCGCGCGGGACTTTGTACGACGCGTTGGACTCGTCCTGCAGCACGTAGCCGGGCGCGACCGTGGCGACGGCGATGCCGTACGGGGCGAGCGCGACCGCCAGCGACTGGCCCATCGCGTGCAGGCCCGCCTTGGCGGCGCCGTACGCCGGCTGGCCGGGCTCGCCGCGGTAGGCGCCCCGGGAGCCGACGTTGACGATCCGGGCGGGCGGTGCCCCGGCTGGGCGGGCCAGCATGTGCCGCACCGCGCAGTACGTCACGTTGGCCGGGCCGGTCAGGTTCACCGCGAGGGTGCGTGCCCACGTCTCGCGCCACTCGTCGTAGGAGACCCCGGTGATCGGGTGCGGGTATGCCTGCCCGGCGTTGTTGACCAGCACGTCGATCCCGCCCAGCGCCTGCGCCGCGGCGTCGACCATGGCGGCGGTGGCGTCCGGGTCGGCCAGGTCGGCGCGTACCACCGCATGCCCTTGACCGGGCAGGGAGGCCAGCAGCGACGCGGCGTGGTCGGCGGAGTCGCGGTGGTGGATCGCGACGCGGTCGCCGTGCGCGGCGAACGCGGCGGCCACCGCCCGGCCGACGCCGCGCGACGCACCGGTCACCAACACTCTTCTCGGCAGTGGCATACCGGTCAGCCTACGATCTGTCTCGTGACCGAACCCGAGTGTCTGTTCTGCCGCATCGTGGCGGGCGAGATCCCCGCGATCATCGTCCGCGAGACGTCGAACACGCTGGCCTTCCGCGACATCGCACCCAAGGCGCCCACGCACGTGCTGGTCATCCCCAAGGAGCACTACGCGGACGTGGCCACCCTGGCCATGGACGACCCCGCGCTCGCCGGCGAGGTGCTGGCGACCGTCGCGGACGTGGCGGCGGCGGAGGGCATCCTGGGCGACGGGTTCCGGGTGATCTTCAACACCGGCGCGCTGGTCGGCCAGACCGTGTTCCACGCGCACGCCCACCTGCTCGGCGGCGTGGCGATGGACGGTGAGCTCACCGGGTAGTCTGCCCCGCGTGGCTGATGTGAACCGCTCTCTCGAACGCCTGGTCCGCGCGGTGCAGGCGGAGGCCCGCGTGCCCGCGCTCAGCGTGGCGCTGCGGCGCGACGACCGTCCGGTGTGGACGTTCCAGGTCGGCGGCTCGGGCAACCCGGCGGCCGCGCTGAGCGCGGACACCCCGTTCCGGATCGGCTCCATCACCAAGACCTTCACCGCCGTGCTGGTGCTGCAGTGCCGCGACGCCGGGCTGCTCGACCTCGACGACCCGATCGACGCGCACCTCAAGGTGCCCGCCCACGGCGGGCTGACCATCCGGCGGCTGCTGTCGCACACCGCCGGGCTGCAGCGCGAGCCGGTCGGCGACGTGTGGGACACGCTCACCCCGCCGGACCTGCCCGGCCTGCTCGACGACCTGGCCCGCACCGAGGCGATCCACCCGCCGGCGCGCCGCTTCCACTACTCCAACCTCGGCTTCGCCCTGCTCGGCCACCTCGCCGCGCAGCGGCTCGGCGGCACCTGGTGGGAGCTGGTCGACGAGCGCATCTGCCGCCCGCTGGGGCTGTCCGCGACGACGTACGCCGTGCCCGCGCACGCCGCGACCGGCTACCTCGTCGACGAGTACTCCGACCACGCCCGCCCCGAGCCGCCGACCGACTTCGGTGCGGTGGCCCCGGCGGCGCAGCTGTGGAGCACCGCCGCCGACCAGGCGCGCTGGGCTGCGTTCCTGGCCGACCCGGCCTCGGTGGACCCGGCCGGGGAGGTGCTGGCCGCCGCCACGCTGGAGGAGGCGCGCTGGCCGCTGACCCCGCGCAACGACGCCGTCTGGGGCTCCGGCTGGGGCCTGGGCCTGATGCTGTGGCCGCGCGAGGGCCGGGCCTTGCACGTGGGCCACAACGGCGCGATGCCCGGCTTCCTGGCCGCGGCGTGCGGCCGCCACGGCGGCCCCGGCAACCCCGGCGGTCTGTCCGCGGCGGTGCTGGCCTCCTCGGGCACCGCCGACGCGATCATCGACCTGCCGCACCGCCTGATCGAGGAGTCGCTGGCCGCCGACCCGGTGGACATCGCACCGTGGACGCCCGGGCAGGCCGCCCCCGAGCACCTGCGCGGCGTGCTGGGCCGCTGGTGGGGCGAGGGCTTCGAGTACGTGTTCCGCTGGTCCGACGGCGCCCTCACCGCCCGCGGCGCGGACGACCCGGCCGACGCGCCCCCGGCGGTGTTCGCACCGCTGCCCGGCGAGCCGGACGTGCTGCGTACCGTCTCGGGCCGCGAGGTCGGCGAGCGCCTGCGCCTGACCCGCGACGACACCGGCCAGGTGATCCGCCTCCACTGGGCCACCTACCGCTTCACCCGCCGCCAGGAGACCTTCGACGGCATCTGGGCCAGCCACCCCTGACCCCGCTACCCCCCCGTCGGCGGCGATCTTGCGCGGGCTGTGGGTACGACACGCGCGATCCGGGCGAATGGGCAACAGTTCGCGCAAGATCGGCGCCGGGGAGTGCGGACGGGGCGGGGATCGGCGGGTGTCGCCGCGTGGCCGGCGGGGTATGACGCCCTCAGCAGGAGCGGGTCCGGCGGACGGCGCGCCATAACCACTGGCGGCGAAGTCGGTGTCCGCGACTACGATGGGGGCAAGCGGCGGGCGACCGGAGCCGGCCGGCGGGGATTAGAGAGCGGGTGGCGGAAGGCCGGTCGGCCGAATTATGAGCGTTGGTTCCTCTCCGAACGCGGTGCAGACGAAGATCACCGTGCCTGACCCGAGTGTCATGGTCCAGTTGCTGGGCACCGGCGACCGCGTGCTCAAGCTCATCGAGAAGGCCCTGTCCAGCGACATCCTGGTCCGGGGCAACGAGATCACCATCACCGGCCCGGCGGCCGAGAACGCGCTTGCCGAGCGCGTCTTCGGTGAGCTGCTGGAGCTGATCGAGAAGGGCGAGACGCTGACCGAGGACGCCGTCCGACGCACCGTCGGCATGCTGACCGATGAGGGCACCACCGAGCGGCCTGCCGAGGTGCTCACCCTCAACATCCTCTCCCGTCGCGGGCGCACCATCCGCCCCAAGACCCTGGGCCAGAAGAAGTACGTGGACGCGATCGACGCGAACACCATCGTCTTCGGCATCGGCCCGGCCGGCACCGGCAAGACCTACCTGGCCATGGCCAAGGCGGTCCAGGCGCTGCAGGCCAAGCAGGTCACCCGGATCATCCTGACCCGGCCCGCGGTCGAGGCGGGGGAGCGGCTGGGCTTCCTGCCCGGCACCCTGAACGAGAAGATCGACCCCTACCTGCGCCCGCTCTACGACGCGCTGCACGACATGATGGACCCCGAGTCGATCCCGCGCCTGATGACGCAGGGCACGATCGAGGTGGCTCCGCTGGCGTACATGCGCGGCCGGACCCTCAACGACGCCTTCATCATCCTGGACGAGGCCCAGAACACCACGCCCGAGCAGATGAAGATGTTCCTGACCCGGCTGGGCTTCAACTCCAAGGTCGTGGTCACCGGTGACGTGACGCAGGTCGACCTGCCGGGTGACCAGCGCAGCGGCCTGCGTGTCGTGCAGGAGATCCTGGACGGCCTGGAGGACGTGCACTTCTCGCGGCTGACCAGTGCCGACGTCGTGCGCCACCGGCTGGTCGGCGAGATCGTGGACGCGTACGCCAAGTGGGACGAGACCCAGCAGCGTGAGACGCTTCCGGCGAACGTTCATCCGGTGCCGCGACGCGGTGCCGGGCGACGCCGCTGACGCGAGGGAATGAAGAGTGTCTATCGAGATCGCCAACGAGTCCGGGTTCGACGTCGACGCCGACGCCATCGTCGCGGTGGCCCGGCACGCCCTGGTCCAGATGGGGGTGAACCCGCTCGCCGAGCTGTCGGTGCTGCTGGTCGACTCCGACTACATGGCGGAGCTGAACCACCGCTGGATGGACAAGGACGGCCCCACGGACGTGCTGGCCTTCCCGATGGACGAGGACACGATCGACCACGGCCCGTCGGAGTCCTCCGGCGGGCAGCCCTCGCTGCTCGGTGACATCGTGCTGTGCCCGGAGGTGGCCGCCTCCCAGGCCGCTCGCTACGGGAGCGCCGATCCCCGCATGCGGACCGGTGATAACGTGCCGGAGGCGCCCGCTTCCGGGCTGCACGGTGACTACAGCACCGCGGACGAGCTGAGCATGCTCACCATCCACGGCGTGCTGCATCTGCTCGGCTACGACCACGCCGAGCCGGAGGAGGAGCGGGAGATGTTCGCCCTGCAGGGCAAACTCCTGGAGAGCTGGCAGGCGCGGGCGGCAGGCGGGGCGAGCGGATCATGAACCCTGCCCATACCGTCCCGGCTCCGCTGGAGCCTCCCGGTGGTCCCCCCGAACGGTGGACCGCCGACGACCGCCCACGGGCGTCCGACGGGGCAGTGCGGTGAGCGAGCTGGGCGGCCTGCCCGACGCGTCGCTGCTCTGGTCGGCAGCCGGTCTGGTGGTGCTCGCGGGCCTGTTCGCGATGGCCGAGTCGGCCCTGGCCGTGATCTCGCCCGCCCGCGCGGCGGAGCTGGCCCGGGAGGGGCTGCGCGGCGCGGCCGCGCTGCAGGCGGTGGCCTCCGACGCGGTACGCCACATCAACCTGCTCCTGCTGCTGCGGCTGCTGAGCGAGCTCACCGCCACCACGCTCGTGGCGCTGGTCGCGGTGGACACGTTCGGGCCGGGCTGGACCGCGGCGCTGGTCACCGCGGGCGCGATGACCGTCACCAGCTTCGTCGTGGTGGGCGTCGCCCCGCGCACGATCGGCCGCCAGCACGCGTACGAGGTGGGCCGCTACACCGCCCCCGTGCTGCGCTGGCTGGGCCGGGTGCTCGGCCCGCTGGCCAGCCTGCTCATCGTCATCGGCAACGCGGTCACCCCCGGCAAGGGCTTCCGTGAGGGGCCGTTCGCCAGCACCCAGGTGGAGCTGCGCGAGCTGGTCGACCTGGCGGAGCAGCGCGGCGTGGTGGAGCACGGCGAGCGCGAGATGATCCACTCCGTGTTCGCGCTGGGCGACACCATCGCCCGCGAGGTGATGGTGCCGCGCACCGAGATGGTGTGGGTCGAGTCGACCAAGGCGTCCGAGCAGGCGCTGGCGCTGGCGCTGCGCTCCGGCTTCTCCCGGGTGCCGGTCATCGGCGAGTCCGTCGACGACGTGCTGGGCGTGGTGTACCTGAAGGATCTCGCCCGCCAGGTGCAGGAGGGCGGCGCGGACACGCCGGTCGCGCACCTGATGCGGGTGGCCTCGTTCGTACCGGAGTTCAAGCCCGTCGACGACCTGCTGTCGGAGATGCAGGCGGCCCGCACCCACCTCGCCATCGTCATCGACGAGTACGGCGGCACCGCCGGCCTGATCACGATCGAGGACATCCTCGAGGAGATCGTCGGTGAGATCACCGACGAGTACGACGTGGAGCGCCCGCCGGTCGAGCGCCTCGACGACGGCGCGGTGCGGGTGACCGGCCGGCTGCCCGTCGAGGACCTGGGCGAGCTGTTCGACGTCGAGCTGCCCGCCGACGAGGTGGAGACCGTCGCCGGCCTGCTGGCTCAGGCGCTGGGCCGGGTGCCCATCCCGGGCGCGCGGGTGTCGGTGGGCGGGCTGACCCTGGTCGCCGAGGGCACCACCGGCCGCCGCAACCACATCGACACGGTGCTGGTCACCCGAGACGTGCCCGCCGACGAAACGACCTCCCAGGAAAGGCACATGGCCGATGTCTGAGCTCGCCGCGGAGACCGTCTCCGCCGAGGACCGCAAGCTGCTCACCATGGCCCGCTCGGCCCGTGCCCGGATCGGCGCGATCGAGGGCGCCGCGGTGCGCGACGGCGACGGCCGCACGTACACCGGGGTCAGCGTGAACCTGCCCTCGTTCTCGGTGTCGGCGCTGCGGCTGGCGGTGGCGTCGGCGGTCGCGGCGGGCGCGAGCACGCTGGAGGCGGCGCTCGTGGTGACCGAGGCGTCCGTGGTCGACGCGTCGGACCTGGCCGCCGTGAGCGACGTGACCACCGGCATCCCGGTGTACCTGGCCACTCCGGACGGCACCATCGCCGCGACCGGCACGGCCTGATCCCCGCTTTGATCATGGGCGTTCGGCCGATGCGGGTCCGCTGAAGATCCTCTAGCGTTCGCCCACATGCGGGGACTGCGGGCGAGGATCGGCCCGGCCGGGCTGGCGCTGTGGACGGCGCTGACCATCGGCGCGATGGGGCTGCAGGCCGGCGCCTGGCTGGGCTGGCGCGGGGCGCCGCCGCTGCCGTCCGACCAGGTCGCGGTGGGGCTCACCCAGGACGCTGCGGGCGACCTGACCGCGGCCGCGGTCCGCCGCGACGACGAGCTGTTCGGGTACGAGTACGACAGGGCGGGCGACCCGGCGCTCTGGCTGGTCGGCACGGACGAGCGCTACCTCGCCGGTGCCGTGCGGGTCTCCTACGCCCTGCCCGAGGCGGCGGTGGAGGAGGACGTGATCGCCGCCGCGCGGCACCGGCTGGGCGCCGCCGGGTGGCAGGTCGGCGGCGACGCGTGGACGGTGACGGCGTACCGGGACGGCTGGCACCTGGTGGCCGTCGACGAGTACCGGAGCTGGTACAACGACATCGAGGGGCCGTCGCTCGTGATGAGCGTGGTGCGGGGCGAGCCGTCGCGGGTCGGCTGGTTCGCCCTCGGTGGGCTGCTGCTCGGGCTGGTGCCGGGGTGGTGGCTGGCGGGCGCGCTGCGCCGGAGCCTGCGGTACGGCGGCGTGCTGCTCGGGCTGAACCTGTTCCTGCTCACCCCGCAGGTGCTGATCGGGGGAGCCGCGCTCGGCCGGTGGCTGTGGCGGGACCCGGCCGCGCCGCCCGAGGCCGCCTGGGGCGTGAACAACGAGCTCGGGGCCAGCTGCGGTGCGGGGCTGGCGGGGGTCCTGTTCGCGGCCCTGCTGATCGGTGCGGCGATGAAGTGGCACCGGACGGTGGAGAAGACCGTGCCGACCTCGGTCCGGCTGCGGGCCGCCCTGTTCCGCGAGTCCCTCCGCTGACCGGCCTCGGTCGGCGGGCTGGCTGCGCGGGACGGGTGTCGTCCAGCGTCAGGGGTCCGGTTGTCCGGGGCCAAGATCGCTGTTTCGGGTCAGAAACTGCAGTCAGACCACAGATTCTGCCCCGAAACAGCGATCATGCTCTTTCGTCAGAGGGGGCCGAGGTGGGTGAGATGGCGGTCGACGACGGTCTTGACCGTGTCGGCCGGGTCGGTGTCCCAGATGGACTGGTTGAAGATCTCGACCTCGACGTGGCCGGTGTAGCCGGCCCGCAGCACCGCCTCGGTGATCGGGGCGAAGTCGATGTGGCCGTCGCCGACGTGGCCGCGGCCGAGCAGCATGTCCGCGGGCAGCGGCACCACCCAGTCGCAGACCTGGTAGGCGGAGATCCGCCCGGCGGCGCGTGCGATCTGGTCGAACAGCTGCGGGTCCCACCACACGTGGTACGTGTCGACGACGACGCCGACCTCGTGCGGGGCGAACGGCTCGGCCAGGTCCAGCGCCTGGCCGAGGGTGGAGACCACCGCACGGTCGGCGCAGAACATCGGGTGCAGCGGCTCGATCGCCAGGCGTACGCCGTGGCCGCTCGCGTACGGCACGAGCTGCTCCAGGGCGCGGGCCACGTTCGCCCGGGCCGCGGGCAGGTCCTTCGAGCCGGGGGCCAGGCCGCCGACGACCAGCACCAGCTCGGAGGTGCCGAGCTGGGCCGCCTCGTCGACGGCGCGCCGGTTGTCGTCCAGCGCCTCGGCCGAGCCGGTGGTGAAGAAGCCGCCCCGGCACAGGCTGGTCACGGTCAGCCCGTGCCCGTCGAGCAGCTGCCGGGCCGCCTTCGCCCCGCCCGCGGCCTCGACCACGTCGCGCCACGGGCCGATGCCGCTGATGCCGTGCTCGGCGCAGAGCCTGGCGGCCTGCTCCAGGGTGGCCTTCTTGATCGTGGCGGTGTTCAGCGACAGCCTCATGCGGCGCCGTCCAGGTACAGCGCCAGCCGGTGCGCGGCCAGGTCCGGGTCGGCCAGCACACCCGCCTCACCCGCCAGCCGGTGCAGTTCGAGCAGGTGGTCGCGGGAGCGCGACGTCTCCTGCCCGCCGACCATCCGGAACTGCTCCTGGTGGCCGTTGAGCCAGGCCAGGAACACGATGCCGGTCTTGTAGTGGTACGTCGGCGCGCCGAAGATGTGCTTGGCCAGCGGCACGGTCGGGTCGAGGATCGCGCGGAACCCGGCGGTGTCGCCGGTGTCCAGCACCGCCAGCGCCTTGGCGGCCGGGACCGCGATGGCGTCGAAGATGCCCAGCAGCGCGTCCGAGTAGCCGACCTCGTCGCCCGCGATGAGCTGCGGGTAGTTGAAGTCGTCTCCGGTGTAGAGACGCACACCCGCAGGCAGCCGCCGCCGGATCGCGACCTCGCGGGCCTCGTCGAGCAGTGACACCTTGATGCCGTCGATCTTCGAGGCGTTGGCGTGGATCAGCTCCAGCGCGCTCTCGGTGGCGGCGTCCAGGTCGGCCGCGCCCCAGTAGCCGGCCAGCGCCGGGTCGAACATGTCGCCCAGCCAGTGCAGGATCACCGGCTGGTCGGCCTGCGCCAGCAGCTTGCCGTAGACGGCGTGGTAGTCGGCCGGGCCCGCGGCCGCCGCGGCCAGCGCCCGCGACGCCATCAGGATGACCTTCGCGCCCGCCTGCTGCACGACGTCGAGCTGCTCGGCGTACGCCGCCTCGATGTCGGCCAGCGAGTGCGCGCCCGGGGCGAGCTGGTCGGTGCCCGCGCCGCAGGCCAGGGTGCCGCCGACGGCCTTGGCCTCGGCGCCGCTGCGCCGGATCAGCTCGGTGGTGGCGGCCCAGTCCAGGCCCATGCCGCGCTGCGCGGTGTCCATCGCGTCGGCGATGCCCAGGCCCAGCGACCACAGGTGGTGCCGGAACGCCATGGTGGCGTCCCAGTCCACGACCGCCGGGCGGCCGGGGCCGTTGTCGGCGGCCGGGTCGGCCACCACGTGCGCGGCCGCGTAGAAGACGCGCGACCGGCCGCTGTCGGCCGGCCGGGCCGCGGTGAGCTCGCCCGTCACAGGTCACCGACCAGGATCTTGCGGCCCTCACGCGCCGACTGCAGGCCCAGCTCGGCCAGCTGCACCCCGCGGGCACCGGCGTACAGGTCGTGGCCGTACGGCGCGTCGGCGACCACGTGCGCCAGGTACTCCTCCCACTGGCGCTTGAAGCCGTTGTCGTACACGTCGTTCTCCGGCACCTCGGTCCACTGGTCGCGGAAGTCGTGGCTGACCGGCAGGTCCGGGTTCCACACCGGCTTCGGGGTGCTCGCCCGGTGCTGGACGCGGCAGTTGCGCAGGCCGGCCACGGCGCTGCCCTCGGTGCCGTCCACGTGGAAGGTGACCAGCTCGGTGCGGTCGACGCGGGTGGTCCACGAGCTGTTGACCGAGGCGATGATGCCGCCCTCCAGCTCCAGCACGGCGTACGCCGCGTCGTCGGCGGTGGCCGGGTAGGCCTGGCCGCGCTCGTCCCAGCGCTGCGGGATGTGCGTGGCGGCCTGCGCGTAGACCGAGCGGACCGGCGCGATCACGTGGTCGAGCACGTAGCGCCAGTGCGGGAACATGTCGAGGATGATGCCGCCGCCGTCCTCGGTGCGGTAGTTCCAGCTCGGACGCTGCGCGGCCTGCCAGTCGCCCTCGAACACCCAGTAGCCGAACTCGACCCGCACGGACAGGATGCGCCCGAAGAAGCCCGACTCGACCAGGCGGCGCAGCTTCAGCAGGCCCGGCAGGTAGAGCTTGTCGGCGACCACGCCGTGCTTGATCCCGGCGGCCTTCGCCTCGTTCGCCAGGGCGACGGCCTCCTCCAGCGTCTCGGCGGTCGGCTTCTCGGTGTAGATGTGCTTGCCGGCCGCGATGGCCTGGCGCAGCGCCGCCACCCGCGCGGTGGTCACCTGGGCGTCGAAGTAGATCTCGTTGCTCTCGTCGGCGAGCGCCGCGGCCAGGTCGGTGGTGTACCGGGTGAGCCCGTGCTGCTCGGCGAGCTGCTCCAGCTTGGCCGCGTTGCGGCCGACGAGCACCGGCTCCGGCCAGACGACGGTGCCGTCGGCGAGGGTGAGGCCGCCCTGCTCGCGGATGGCGAGGATGGACCGCACCAGGTGCTGTCGGTAGCCCATCCGGCCGGTGACACCGTTCATCACGATGCCGACTGATCTGCGGTCCATGTTCACGTCACTCCACTTCGGTGCGATCGATGCGCCCGCCCGGCCGCATGCGCGGCGCGAGGGACGCATCGTCAAGGGGGATCGGGTAGAAGGTGGAAAGCGCTTTCCGCCGTCGAGGCGGTACCCTACGCCCATGCCTCGAACCTCGTCAACCAGAACCCCCGGCAGCGCGGTCACGCTGCAGCAGGTCGCCACCGCGGCCGGTGTCTCGCTGGCGACCGCGTCCCGGGTGCTGCACGGCAGCGGGGGGCGCAGGGTCGCCGAGGCGCTGGCCGAACGCGTCACCGCCGCCGCCACCGAGCTGCGCTACGTCGCGCACGCCCCGGCGCAGTCGCTGGCCCGCTCGCGCAGCACCGTGGTGGGGGTGCTGGTGCACGACATCGCCGACCCCTACTTCGCCGCGATCGCGGCCGGGGCGATGGGCGTGGCCCGTGAGCACGATCTGATGGTGCTGGTGGCCAACACCTTCCGCGATCCGGGGCTGGAGCGCGACTACCTGGCCCGGCTGCGCGCGCAGCGGGCGCGGGCGGTGCTGCTGGCGGGCTCGGCGTTCGTGAGCGAGCCGTTCGCCGAGGAGGTGGCGGCGTTCGCCGACTCCGGCGGGCGGGTCGCCGCCATCGGCGCGCACGGCACCGGCATCGACACGGTCCAGCCCGACCAGTACGGCGGCGGCCGCGTGATCGCCGAGCACCTGGTCGCCCTGGGCCACCGCGAGGTGGGCGTGATCACCGGCCCGGCCGGGCTGGCCACGGTGGCGCAGCGGCTGGCGGGCTTCACCTCGGTGGTGGCCCGCCCGCACGTCGCCGTCGCCGACTTCACCCGGGAGGGCGGCCGCGCGGCGGCGCACACGCTGCTGCGCGAGCACCCCGCGATCACCGCGATCTTCGCGCTGAACGACCTGATGGCGGCCGGTGCGCTGGCCGCGCTGCGGGAGCTGGGCCGGCCGGTGCCGGAGCAGGTGTCGGTGGCGGGCTTCGACGACCTGCCGGTCGCCACGGACCTCACCCCGGCGCTGACCACGGTGCGCCTGCAGCTGTCGGAGATCGGGGCGCAGGCGATGCGGCTGCTGCTCGACGACGAGCCGGGCGGGCGCACCGTGCCCGCCGCGGCCGAGCTCGTGGTACGCGGGAGCACCGGCCGGGCGGCTGGAGTGCACTGAACTCCCAATTCTCCAAGTTTTCCCGATTAGTCCGGTTTGAGGTAGGTGACGTCGGGTAGTCACTGGGCTGCGTCGAGCTCAGTGGAGGTATGCATGCGACGTCTCTTGTTCCCATCGACCCGGCCGGGGTCCCGATCCCTCACCGCCTGCGGGGCGACGGCCTTCGTCTTCGGGGCGGCGCTGATGGCAGCCGGCCTGACCCAGCCCACGGCGAAGGCCTGGGCGAACGCTCCCATCGGTATCAACCCCGGCGACACCGGCGTCGCCGCCGCGGAGTTCGCCACCCGCGACTGCAGCCCGCTCTTCGGCGGCGGCCCGCTGGCCGGGCAGGACGTGTGGGTGTTCAACCTGCCCGGCGACCACCTCGTCACCGGTGACTTCCTCTCCGTGAAGGCCACGTTCGCCGTGCCGGACGGCGGCGAGGCCACCGCGCTCATCCCGGACGAGGGCGGCGCGATCGTGCTCGACGAGACCAGCCGGGCGTGGATCGCCCTGCCGGCGGGGTGGACGCTCACCGACGCGACCGCCGAGATCTCGGGCAGCGCGGAGTCGTTCGTGCTCACCCAGACCTGCCCTGCCGACGCCACGGCGCCGGAGCCGGCCCCGTCGGGCGCCCCGCTGCCGGGCCCGTCCGCGTCGCCGTCAGCCGGCCCGATCACCGATCCGTCGGCGCCGCCGTCCGAGCCCGACCCGTCAGCCTCGCCGGTGCCGGGCGCCTTCGCCTCCACCCCGCCGGAGCCGCCGGTGGACCCGTCGGCGGCACCCGAGCCGCCCGTGGCCCCGGTCGACCCGTCCACTGCACCGGAACCGCCGGCAGACCCGTCCGCCGCGCCGGAGCCGTCGGCCGACCCGTCCTCCGCGCCGGAGCCGCCGGTGGCTCCGGTGGACCCCTTCGCGCCCGAGCCGCCGGTTGCCCCGGTGGACCCGTCCGCCGCGCCGGAGCCGCCCGTGGCTCCGTCCGCGGCCCCGGAACCGCCGGTGACCCCGTCGCCGGAGCCGCCGTCCCGGCCCGGCCGACCGCACCCGGTCGAGCCGCCGCCGAACGCCGGCTTCGACTCGCGGCCGGTCGTGCCGGGCTGGCAGAGCGCTGCCTCGCTGGGCACGCTCTGGGACGACATCATGTCCGCGTTCCCGTGGTGACGCCCGGCTGAGGGCAGTCCGGCCCGCCGAGAGGTGACGGCGAGCGGCCTACCTGTCTCAGGATGTGCACATCCCCGAGACAGGTAGGCCGCTGCGGACGGTCCCGGTCGGTGCGCCGCGCCCCTCATCGTGACGGCGCCGGCCCCGCAGCGGCGGGCCGGCGCCGTCACCTGTGTCCGGGTGGCTGATGCTCCGCGACCAGACCGCTGGGTCGGCGACCGCACCGCGGAAACGGCGACCGGGCGCCGTGGTGCGACAGCGGCCGCCAGACCAGCCCTGAACTGCGGAAAAGTGACTCCACCCGGGCGCGTCGCGGTTGCGTCGTGCGCTGCCGGTATCAATAGTTACGCAAAGTGGCTAAACAGCTACTTATCGTGACAGGAGGCATGCATGGAGCATCTCGAAGAGATCTCTGGCAAACCCGGCTCGAAGTACGCGGCCCTGCGGGCAGGCGCCCTCGCGTCGGTGGGCGCGCTGGCCATCGGGCTGGTGGTGAGCTTCGGCATCACCACGGCCGCCGCCACCGGAGCGGCAAGTTTCGTACCGGCCCCGGAACCGCGCTTCGTCGAGGGCAACCCGACCACGTGCGAGGAGGCCGGGTTCACCGGAACCCTGCTGTTCGGGGTGAACGAAGAGGCGTCCTACCCGCCCCCGCCGACCGACGCCGGGACCGGTGAGGTGTCGGCGGACGGCACGACCCTGGACGTGACGATCAACGACGGCTTCACGGCCTCGGGCATCCTGGTCAAGGGCGGCTCGGACGCGAACGCCTACGACGGGCCCTTCGTCGGTCCGGTGGTCGTCGAGGACATGCAGTCGCCGCTGAACATGGGCGGCAACGTGCCCGAGATCAGCCACTGGTTCGTCTGCGGCACCGGCGCGGTGCCGTCGTCCCCGCCGCCGTCGGTCTCGCCGTCGACGTCGGTCTCCCCATCCGCTTCGACTTCTCCGTCCACATCGCCCTCGACGTCGACGTCTCCGTCCACATCGCCCTCGGCGTCGACCTCGCCGTCGACGTCTCCGTCGGCGTCGCCCTGCCCGTCCCAGAGCAAGTCGCCCAAGCCCCACCACAGCGGCAAGCACACGCCGCGACCGCAGGCGCCCTAGGGCCACACGGCACCGCGGTGACGTGTGATGACGGCGTCGGCCACGCGAGGGCCGGCGCCGTCACCGTGCGCAGCGTCAGGGCGCTGCCGTGCCGGGCGGATGTGGGAACAGGCCGATGCGGGCGTGATACTCCCGGGCCAGCTCGTCGGTGTCCGAGCCGACCAGCAGGCCCTGCGGGGAGACGAGGAAGGCGCGTACGCCCTCGCCCCGGCTGCGGGTCGGGTTCCAGTCCAGCGCGCGGCCGGTCGCCGGGTCGAGCGCGGCGATGCCGGGGCGCCGCACCGCGCCTGGTCCCATCGTCTTGTGGCCATACGTGTTGTCCTGCCAGAGCTGGTGGCCGCCGACGTAGACGGCCGACCCGGTCGCGGCGACGGCGTAGAGGGAGTGCCCTCCCGTGTGGTTGATCCAGGTCGGCGCGTGCTCGCCCGGACCGGCTGTCTCGAACCGTGCCGCGCTGGTGCAGGGCAGGTCGGGGCCCGAGTCGTGGCCGGTGGTGACGACGACGAAGTATTCCCCGTCCGGGGAGTGGTCGATGCCGCGCACGTAGCTGTCGAAGCGCGAGTCGCAGCGGTCCGCGCCGTAGAACGCGGTGGACCAGTCGGTGAGCGCGGCCTGCGGCCCGGTGACGTCGAACTCCGCGAGCTGCTGCCGGTTCCGCCCCTGGACGCGGGTGAAGTTGCCGATCACCACCAGCCGGGAGCCGTCCGGCGACAGCGACATCGCCTCGGCCCGGGGCCGGTTGTTCACCCCCTGCGCCAGGCCGGGGTCGAAGCCCTCGTCAGGCTGTCCGGACATGGCGTCCAGCCGGGCCAGCCCGGCCCGGGACAGCCCGCGCACCGAGCGGTAGAAACCGCCCACGTACAGGTCCGAGCCGTGCACGGCGAGCGTTCGCACGTCGCCGTCGACCGGTGCGTAGAAGCTGCGGTGCACCCTTCCGGTGACCGGATCCACCCGGGCCAGCGAGCGCCGCTCGCGGCCGTTCACCACGGTGAAGTCGCCGCCCACCAGCAGGCTCCCGTCCGGTGCCTGGGCCAGCGCGTACACCGGCCCGTTCAGGTCCACGTCCAGCGGGGTGATCTGCCCGTCGGACAGCCGGAACGCCATCAGGTTGCGGCGGCGGGCGGGCGCCCGGCGCAGCGCGTCGGTGGTGGTGGTGAACTCCCCGCCGACGACCACGATGTCGCCGAGCAGGGCCATCGCCCAGACCCGGCCGTCGGTGACGTGCGGGGTCCAGTCCACCGGGTCGGTCGAGACGACCCGACGCGGGAGCGCGGCCGCCGGTGCCGCGGGTGGGATCGGTGGGGGCACCTCCGGAGGCAACGCGGCGACCGGGGAGGGCGCGGGAGCGGGTTCCGCGGCAGCCGGACCGGCTAGCAGGACGGATGACATCAGAAGCGACACGCCGATCACATAACGCATGAATACATAATCAACGTGATATGGGCGCGATGTGAAGAAATCGGCTGAAAAGCGAAAACTCGCTCGGGTTCACACTTCCCGGATGAGATCGGCACCCAGGATCTTCCCGGCCAGCGCCGGTTCGGCGGTCATCAGCGGCACCCGCAGCACCGCGGCCAGCAGGCAGGCGTGCGCCATACCGAGGGTGCCCAGGAACCGGGCGAGCCCGCCCACCGCCGGGGCGTCGCCCGGCTCCAGCGCGACGATCTCGACCTGCGGCAGGGTGCGGAGGATGTCCAGCATGCCCTCGCCGCCCGGGTCGGCCATCCAGTACGCCTCGCTCAGGCACAGCGCGGGCACGACAGCGGTGAACCCGCGGTCCTCCAGCCCGGCGAGCGCGGCGCTCACCGTCATGCTGTCGGCGGCCGCGTACCGCCGGATCGCGCTGGTGTCGACGACGCGGCCGCGCGGCCTCACCGGGCCTTCCGGGCCAGCTGCGCCATGACGGCCTCGTAGTTGGCCTCCTGCTCGGCGATCCACTCCGGATCGCCGCGCCGCTGCTCCTCCAGCTCGAGCTGGGCGCGGAACTCGTCCATCAGCTCCGGCGGGATCTCCGGCAGGCCGAGCCGCCGCCTGGTCTCCAGGTACGTTTCGCGGGCCATGTGCCGAGGTTAGCCCCGCCGCCGGGGCACCGGCAACGACCGTCGGGTCAGGACCAGGCCAGGCCGGTGAGCCGCTCGTACGCCTCGATGTAGCGGGCCCGCGTGGCCGCGACGATGTCCTCGGGCACCTCGGGGCCGGGGGCGGTCTTGTCCCAGCCCTGGCCGACCGCCCAGTCGCGCACGAACTGCTTGTCGAAGCTGGGCTGCACGTGGCCGGGCGCGTACCCGTCGGCGGGCCAGAAGCGCGAGGAGTCCGGGGTGAGCACCTCGTCGCCCAGCACCAGCGTGCCGTCGGCGGCCCAGCCCAGCTCGATCTTCGTGTCGGCGAGGATGATGCCGCGCTCGGCGGCGAGGTCGCGGCCGCGGGCGTACACGGCGAGCGTGATGTCGCGCAGCTGCGCCGCGGTGTCGGCGCCGACCTTGTCGACCACCTCGGCGTACGTCATCGGCTGGTCCTTCTCGCCGACCGGGGCCTTGGTGGACGGGGTGAACACCGGCTCGGCCAGGCGCGACGCCTCGGTCAGGCCGGGCGGCAGCGCCACGCCGGACACGGTGCCGCCGGCCTGGTACTCCTTGAGCCCGCCGCCGGTGAGGTAGCCGCGGGCCACGCACTCCACCGGCACCATGGTCAGCGCCCGGCAGCGCACCGCGCGCCCGGCGAACTCGGCAGGCACGTCCTCGGAGATGACGTGGTTGGGCACGATGTCTTTGAGCTGCTCGAACCACCACAGCGAGAGCTGGGTCAGCACCCGGCCCTTGTCCGGGATCGGCGTCGGCAGGATGACGTCGTAGATGGACAGCCGGTCCGACGCCACCAGGATGATGTCCGCGCCGTCGCGGTAGACGTCTCTGACCTTGCCCGAGTGCAGCAGCTCCACGGAGATCACCGTACCGGAGCGCCTCCGCGTGTCGCCGCGCCGTGCCCGCCTGCCGCCCCGGCGGCGGGCAGACCGGGGCCGTTGCGATTATCGCTATCCGTCATTACGGTGACGGCCATGGATGAGGGTGTCGTCGACCGGGTGCGCTCGGTGATCATCCGGGTCTCGCCCAGCCAGGCCGCCTTCAGCGAGCTGGTCGGCATCAGCGCCGACAAGCTGTCCAAGTCGCTCAACGCGGTGCGCCGCTTCACCTCGCTGGAGCTGGCCCTCATCGCCGACGCCGGGGACGTCAGCGTCGACTGGCTGCTCACCGGCCGCACCCGCGCACCCGCCCCGCCGGCCGCCGCGCCCGGCGCCGGGGACGACCTGCGCGCGCTGGTGGACCGGTTCGCCGCGGCGTACGAGACGCTGCGCCTGCTGGGCCGCCGCCCGCGCCTGGCCGCGCTGCCCGCCCTGCCGCCGGGCCCGCCCGCCCCGGCCGGGCGGGAGCTCGCCGAACGCGCCGTCACCGCGGTGCGCGCCGCCACCGGCCGGCCCGGCCTGCACGGGCTGGCCACCGCGGACCTCGCCGCCGCCATCGAGCAGGCGTACGCGGTCGACGTCGCGCTGCTTCCGCTGCCCGGCGGCGCCGACGCGCTGAGCCGGCAGACCGGCCACAGCAGGCTCATCCTGGCGGCGGTGACCAGCCGGTTCACCAGGCAGCGCTTCGCGCTCACGCACGCCCTCGGGCACGTGCTGGCCGGTGACGCCGACGAGCCGCTGCTCGACCAGGAGCTGGCCCCCGGCGCCCAGCGCGCCGACGGGGAGGTGCGGGCCGACGCGTTCGCCGCCGCGTTCCTGATGCCCTACGACGAGGTGGTGGCGGTGACCGGGCGGCGTGAGGTCACCGACGCCTGCTTCGCCGAGCTGGTGCGCGGGTTCGGGGTGTCGGCCGGGGCGATGGCCGCCCGGCTGCGGGCGCTCGGGCTGGTCGACGCCCCCCGGCACGGCGAGCTGAGCCGGTGGACCGCGGCGCGCTGCCACCAGGGGCCGTCCGGCCGGGACGCGCTGCTGGCCGCGATGACCGCGGCCCGGACCCGGCGGTCGCCCGCGCGCCTGGTCGGCGAGCTGTTCGGGGCGTACGCCGACGGCGCGACGACCCTGGTCCCGCTGGCCGGGCTGCTCGACTGCCCGGTCGACGACCTGTTCGCCGCGCTCGTCGCCGAGCAGCCCACGGTGCGGCGGGGGTACGCCGACGAACCCGCCTTCCAGCCGTGAAGGTACGTTACGTGAGTGGCGGATAACTCATACCGTGCCGGTTTTGCCTGTTTCGTGGGGCGGCCCAACGCGGGCAAGTCGACCCTGACGAACGCGATCGTCGGCCAGAAGATCGCGATCACGTCGAACAAACCGCAGACCACGCGGCATGTCATCCGCGCCGTGCTGCACCGGCCGGACGCGCAGCTGGTGCTCGTGGACACCCCCGGCCTGCACCGCCCGCGCACCCTGCTCGGCGAACGCCTCAACGACCTGGTCCGCGCCACGTGGAGCGAGACCGACGTGATCGGCCTGTGCATCCCCGCCAACGAGCCGGTCGGCAAGGGCGACACCTTCATCGCCGGGGAGATCTCCGGCCTGAAGGCGACCGTCGTCGCCGTCGTCACCAAGACCGACCTGGTGGACAAGAAGACCCTGGCCGAGCAGCTGCTCGCGGTGAACGCCCTCGGGGACTTCGCCGACGTGGTCCCGGTCAGCGCGGTGGCCAACTCGCAGCTCGACACGCTGGTCGACGTGATGGTCGGGCACCTGCCGCAGTCGCCGCAGCTCTACCCGGACAGCATGCTCACCGACGAGCCCGAGCACGTGCTGATCGCCGAGATGATCCGCGAGGCCGCCCTGGAGGGCGTACGCGACGAGCTGCCGCACTCCATCGCGGTCCTGGTCGAGGAGATCATCCCCGAGGACAAGGTGACCAAGGTCTACGCCGACGTCTACGTCGAGCGGCAGAGCCAGAAGGCCATCATGATCGGCGCGCGCGGCTCTCGCCTCAAGGAGGTCGGCACCAAGGCGCGCGCCGACATCGAGGAGCTGCTCGGCACCCGCATCTACCTGGACCTGCACGTGCGCGTCGCCAAGGACTGGCAGCGCGACCCCCGCCAGCTCCGCCGCCTCGGCTTCTAGTCGGCAGGGGTCGGTAGGCTCGCGCCTATGCCGGGCATGCGCCGACCCCTCTACCGCGACGACGCGCTCGTGCTGCGGGTGCAGAAGCTGGGCGAGGCCGACCGCATCGTCACGCTGCTGACCCGGCAGCACGGCCGGGTCCGCGCGGTCGCCAAGGGGGTCCGCCGCACCACGTCGCGCTTCGGCGCGCGGCTGGAGCCCTTCGGCCACGTCGACGTGCAGTGCAGCGAGGGCAGCTCGCTGGACACGGTGACCCAGGTCGAGGGCCGTGACCTGTTCGCCCGCCGCTTCCTGACCGACTACCCGCGCTACACCGCCGCCAGCGCGATCGTGGAGCTGGCCGAGCGCCTCACCCCGGTCGAGCGGGAGCCCGCGCTGCGGCTCTACCAGCTCACCCTCGGTGCGCTGCGGGCGCTCGCGGAGGGGCAGCGCTCCAGCACGCTGGTGCTCGACGCGTACCTGCTGCGCGCGATGTCCCAGGCGGGCTGGGCTCCGGCGCTGCGCGACTGCGCGGTGTGCGGCGAGGCCGGTCCGCACCGGGCGTTCTCCGTGCCCGCCGGCGGGGTGACCTGCCTGAACTGCCGCCCGCCCGGCGCCGCGCACCCCGACCCGGCCACCCTCGACCTGATGTCGGCGCTGCTGGAGGGCGACTGGGCCGCCGCCGAGCTGGCCGAGCAGCCGGTGCAGCGCGAATGTGCGGGATTCGTGGCGGCGCATTTGCAGTGGCACCTGGAGCGGCAGCTACGCTCGCTGCCGTTGGTAGACCGCCGGGAGCCGTCCTGAGCCACGGTTCCGGCCCGGAGCAGGGGATATGCCTTGATCAGAACTCGGCAGGCGCGTGAGCCGAAGCCGCCCACCCCGCACCCGACCGGCGCGACCCCGCCGAAGCTGCCCGCCGAGGCGCTGCCCAAGCACATCGCCATCGTGATGGACGGCAACGGCCGCTGGGCCAAGGACCGCGGGCTGCCCCGCACCGAGGGCCACAAGCGCGGCGAGTTCTCGCTGTTCGACACCATCGAGGGGGCGCTGGAGATCGGCGTGCCGTACCTGTCGGCGTACGCGTTCTCGACGGAGAACTGGAAGCGCTCGCCCGAGGAGGTGCGCTTCCTGATGGGCTTCAACCGCGACGTCATCCGCCGCCGCCGCGACATGCTCAACGACCTGGGCGTACGCATCGTGTGGTCGGGCCGGCGCGGGCGGCTGTGGAAGAGCGTCATCGACGAGCTGGAGACGGCCGAGCAGATGAGCCGGCACAACACCAAGCTCACCCTGCAGTTCTGCGTGAACTACGGCGGCCAGGCGGAGATCGCCGACGCGGCCGCCGCGATCGCCCGCGACGTCGCACTCGGCCGGCTCAAGCCCGACAAGATCAACGAGAAGGTCTTCGCGCGCTACCTCTACCACCCCGAGGTGCCCGAGGTGGACCTGTTCCTGCGCCCGTCCGGCGAGCAGCGCACCAGCAACTACCTGATCTGGCAGTCGGCGTACGCCGAGCACGTCTACCTGGACACGCTCTGGCCCGACTTCGACCGCCGCCACCTGTGGTACGCCTGCGAGCTCTACGCCCAGCGCGACCGCCGCTTCGGCGGCGCCCTGCCCAACCCCGTGGCCCCGCCCCCCGCCGCTTGATCACCCGACTTGCCTGGCACATGGGCGTACCGGCGTCCATGATTCGCCCATCTGCCAGGCAAGTCCACGGATCTTCGCGGGGGTTCACCACCACGCATCGTCGCGACCACCCGGATCGGCGCCGGTCACGGGCGGGCCGCCCAGGGGATTCGTGCCGCCGCTCGCCTCAGCGGTGGGCGATGAGCTGGATCGCGGCGGCCAGTGCGGCGCCGGCCGCGACGAGCAGCCAGTCGGCCGCCTGCCAGGGCATCGGCCGGGCGACGGTACGCGGCAGGCCCGCGTCGAAGCCGCGGGCGTCCATCGCCACGGCCAGCCGGGTGCCGCGCCGGATCGCCCCGACCAGCAGGCCGAACGCCGTGCTCGCGAACAGGCGCAACCAGCGCAGCGGGTTGCGCCCGGCGTCGATGCCGCGGGCCCGGCGCGCCATCGCGATCATCTGCCACTCGTCGCCGAGCAGCCCCACCAGCCGGAACGCGGCCAGCGCGCCGATCGCGAAGCGCGGGGACACCCGGGCGTGCTGGATCAGCGAGTCGGCCAGGTCGGTCGGGTCGGTGGTGCTGAACACCAGCACGCTGGGCAGCGCGATGGCCAGCAGGCGCAGCGCCAGCGACAGCGCGTTCAGCAGCACGGTCGTGGTGATCACGAGCGGCCCGGCCGCGAACAGGACGGTGCCGGACCGGTCGGCGGCGAACAGCGCCAGCGACAGCACCACGGTGCCCGCGCCGAGCAGCGCCGGCCAGCCGCGCCGCAGCAGCCCCCACGGCGTGATCCCGAACAGCGGCGCGGCCAGGAACGTCACCGCCAGCGCGAACCCCAGCGCGGCCACGTCCCGGGTGAGCAGCGCCGCCGTGGTGAACAGCGCCAGCGCGACGATCTTCGCCACGGGCGTGCGCCGTGCCAGCGGCGCCCCGGACCGCGTGGGGCGGGCGGTGACGGCGACCGGCCCGGTCACGGCGCGGCCTCCAGCCGCAGCACCCGGTCGGCCAGGGTGTCGACGACGTCGGGGTCGTGGGTGACGGTGACGATCCCGTGTCCGTCGTCGCGCAGCCCGGCGAGCAGGTCGACCAGTTCGAGCCAGGTGCGCCGGTCCTGCCCGAAGGTGGGCTCGTCGAGGATCAGCAGGCGGGGGCGGGCGGCCAGCGCGGTGGCCACCGACAGCCGCCGCGCCTCGCCTCCGGAGAGGGTGAACGGGTTCGCCCCGGCCAGGTGGTCCAGCCGCAGCCGGGTCAGCAGCTCGTCGATCCGGCCGGGCGGGGTGCCGCCCAGCGCCAGCTCGTCGCGCACGCTCGCGGTGACGAACTGCTGCTCCGGGTTCTGGAACACCGAGCCGATCCGGCCCGCCAGGGTGCGGGCGCGCCAGCGGTGCGGTGGGCCGTCCGGGCCGCGTACCTCGCCCGAGGCCGGGGCGAGCAGGCCGCCCAGCGCCAGGGCCAGGGTCGACTTGCCGGAGCCGTTGGGGCCGGTCACCGCCAGCGCCTGCCCGGCGTACAGCGTCGTGTCGGGGTAGGCGAGGTGGCGTACCCGCAGGTCGTGGGTGGACAGCAGCACCTCGCCGGGCGGGCCGGCGGCGCGGCGGGCGGCGGCGGGGTGGCCGGGCACCCATACCCCGGCCGCGGCGAGCTCCGCGCCGAGCGGCCCGGTCAGCAGGTGCGGCGGGATGTCCTCGCGTACGCCGCCGCCGGGCTCCAGCACGACCACGCGGGTGACCAGCTCCAGCACCTCGGCGATGCGGTGCTCGACGAGCACGACGGTGGTGTCGGCGCCGACCGCGTCGCGCAGCGCCTGCCGCACCAGGGCGGCACCGGCCGGGTCGAGGTTGGCGGTGGGCTCGTCGAGCAGCAGCAGTTCGGGTGCTGGGGCGAGCGCCCCGGCCAGCACCAGCCGCTGCTGCTCGCCGCCGGAGAGCGCGTCGGTGGCCCGGTCCCGCGGGTAGGGGAAGCCGACCCGGTCGAGCACCTCGTCCACGCGGGGCCAGATCTGCTCCGGCGGCCGGCCCAGGTTCTCCAGGCCGAACGCGACCTCGTCCCCGGCCCGTGACATCACCAGCTGCGACTGCGGGTCCTGGAAGACGATGCCCACCGCGGGGACCGGCCGGGTGCCCGCCCGGCCGGCGGCGATCCGGATCGTGCCCTCGGCCTCGCCGGAGTCCTGCGGCAGCAGCCCGGCCAGGGCGTGCAGCAGAGTGGACTTGCCCGCGCCCGAGGGGCCGAGCAGCAGCACCCGTTCGCCGCGCTCGATACGCAGGTCGAGCCCGCGCACCGCCCACGCGCGGCGGCCGGCGTGCCGCCACCCGTACCCCTCGAGCTCGATCATCAGACCAGGTCGCGGGCGCGGCCGGAGGGGAACCGGTCCAGCACGCCGGTGCCGGCCAGGGCCTTGGTCGAGTAGTGCCCGCCGATGCCGGCGAACAGGACGGTGCTGGCCATGACGATGCCGACGTACGCGAGCTTCCAGTCGGCCTGCCAGTCCGCGTAGTAGTAGTACAGGTCGAGCCCGGCGGCGGTGGCACCGGCGAGCACCGAGGCGAGCAGGGCCTGCGGCAGGCCCCAGCGCTTGTAGCCGCCGAGCGCGAAGCCCAGCTCGCCGGCCGCGCCCTCGGCCAGGCCGTACCAGAGCACGCTGATGCCCCAGGAGGTGCCGAGCAGCGCGGAGACGATCGCCGCGACCAGCTCGGTGTAGATGCCGGCGCCCGCCTTGCGGATGATCAGCGGGGCGAGCACGGCGGGCAGCAGCCATACGCCGTAGATGGCGGCGGCGGCGGGCGGGAAGGTCGCGCCGAAGATCGCCCCGGCGGGGCCGTTCCACAGCAGGCCCCAGGCCCAGAAGATGACGCCGAAGGTGACGGCGAGGATCGAGGCGACCACGATGTCGACGGTGCGCCAGCGGTGGTTGTTCATGCGGAGACTCCTGGTCCGTTAAGGGGACGAACGAGGAGAAGTGCACACGCCGCGCCCGGAATACCCGATTCGAGTATGCCGAAAGCCGACGTGGCGGTGAGGTGTTGACCGAACTCCCTGCGCTGGCATTACCCAGATCAGGTTCGAGGGTCTGCGGCCGTTGCCGCACTCTCAGCGCTGTGCGCTCCCCTGTCGTTTCTGTTTGTTCATCTGAAGCCGCCTGCGGGCGGCGCTTGTGCCGATGAGGCTAGCACCGAACCGCGTGGCGGTACCCTGTGCCGGTCGGCACACCCCCGATACCTAAGGACCCCCGTGACCTCCGTCGATCAGCGCCCGTCCGCGGCGCCTCCGGCACGGCCCGGTGGGGCCGGTCCGGCCCGGACCCGGCTGCTGGGCGGCCGTGTCGGCTCCGTCGAGCTGCTCGCGGTGCTGCTCATCGCACTGCTGCTCTTCCGCGGGCCGATCGCCGACGCGATCTCCACCCCGCTGCTGCAGACCTGGACCACCGTCTTCGTGTCGGTGATGGTGCAGGCCACCCCGTTCCTGGTGTTCGGCGTCGCGCTGTCGGCGGTGATCGCGGTGTTCGTGCCCCGCTCGTTCTGGGCCAGGGCGCTGCCGAAGCACCCCGCGCTGGCGGTGCCCGTGGCCAGCTGCGCCGGGGTGGTGCTGCCGGGCTGCGAGTGCGGCTCCGTGCCGATCGCCGGCTCGCTGATCCGGCGCGGGGTCACCCCGGCCGCCGCGCTGGCGTTCCTGCTGGCCGCGCCCGCGATCAACCCGATCGTGCTGGCCGCCACCGCGGTCGCCTTCCCGAACAACCCCGAGATGGTCGTCGCCCGCGGTGGGGCCAGCCTGATCGTCGCGATGATCATGGGCTGGCTGTGGCTGCGGCTGGGCCGGCAGGACTGGATCAGGCTGCCGCACCGGCCCGAGCTGGACGACCTGTCCAAGGCGCGGGCGTTCTGGGCGGCCTGCCGCCACGACATCGTGCACGCGGGCGGCTTCCTGGTGCTCGGCGCGATGGCCGCGGCCACCATCAACGTGCTCGTGCCCGAGTCGGTGCTGCAGTCGGTGGCCGACCGGCCGGTGCTGTCCGTGCTGGCGCTCGCGGTGCTGGCCGTGCTGCTGTCGCTGTGCTCGGAGGCCGACGCGTTCGTCGCCGCCTCGCTGAGCCAGTTCTCGCTCACCGCGCGGCTGGCGTTCCTGGTCGTCGGCCCGATGGTCGACCTGAAGCTCATCTCCATGCAGGCCGGGGTGTTCGGCCGGCGCTTCGCGGTGCGCTTCGCCCCCGCCACGTTCGTCACGGCCGTGCTGGTCGCCGCCGGAGCCGGGATGGTGCTGCTGTGAACCGACAGGCCCAGGGCGTGGTGCTGCTGCTGCTCGGCGGCGCCATCCTCAAGGCGAGCCTCACCGACATGTACCTGCGCTATGTCAAGGCCGGGCTGCAGCCCTTCCTGATCGCCGCGGGCGCGCTGCTGGTCGTCGCCGCCGTGATGACCATCTGGTACGACCTGCGCCACGGCTCCACGCTCGACACCGAGTGCGCCGACGGCTCCCACGAGCACCCCGACAGTTCCCACGGTCATCGGGAGCCGCGGGTCGGCTGGCTGCTCATCGCCCCCGTGCTGGGCCTGCTGCTGGTCGCCCCACCCGCGCTCGGGTCGTACGCCGCGGGCCAGGCCGGCAGCGCGCTGTCGTCCCAGCAGGTGTCCGACTTCCCGGCGCTGCCCGACGGCGACCCGGCCCGGATCAGCGTGCTCGACTACGCCACCCGCGCGATCTTCGACGAGGGCCGGTCGATCGGCGACCGGCAGATCCGGGTCACCGGCTTCCTGTCGGCCGGTCCGGACGGCGGCCAGCTGCTCACCCGCATGATCCTGTCCTGCTGCGCGGCCGACGCCCGCCCGATCAAGGTGGGCATGAACGGCGGGGTGCCGCGCGGGCTGACCGACGACAGCTGGGTCGAGATCACCGGGAAGTACTCCGACCAGCGGGGGACCGACCCGGTCAACGGCGACGACATCCCGTTCATCGAGGTGCTCGAGTGGCGCACGGTGCCTGCTCCGGCGGAGCAGTACGAGTAGCCACACCGCGTCGTCCTGCCAACTGCTACCGATCAGTAGTACCGCGCGGTAGCGTGATTATGGGCGCAACACCGGACATGGCACGTCGCGGTGCGCCGCCGCTGGAGCGGCGCGCGGGCGGCATCCCACGTCCGGCCGGACGACAGGGAGTCGGCGATGACGACCGTGCAGCGTGAGGTGACCGCAGAGCAGGCTCGCCAGGTGGCCGAGGCCGCCCGGGAGAGCGAGTGGCGCAAGCCCAGTTTCGGTAAGCAGCTGTTCCTCGGCCGGTTGCGGATGGATCTGATCCACCCGTGGCCGCAGCCCGCACCCGACCCCGACGCCGAGGCGTTCCTGGCCAAGCTGGCCGATTACGTCGCCACGGAGGTCGACGGGGCCGCCATCGAGCGCGACGCCCGCATCCCCGACGAGGTCTTCCACGGCCTGGCCGAGCTGGGCGCCTTCGGCATGAAGATCGATCCCGCGTACGGCGGCCTCGGCCTGTCCCACCTGGACTACTGCCGCGCGCTGACGCTGGCCGGTTCGGCCAGCCCGGCGATCGGCGCGCTGCTGTCGGCGCACCAGTCGATCGGGGTGCCGCAACCGCTGAAGCTGTTCGGCACGCCCGAGCAGAAGCAGCGCTTCCTGCCCCGGCTCGCCGCGGGCGAGGTGTCGGCGTTCCTGCTCACCGAGCCCGACGTCGGCTCCGACCCGGCCCGCATGTCGGCCGTGGCCACCCCGGTCGAGGGCGGCTACCTGCTCAACGGCGTCAAGCTGTGGGCCACCAACGGCACCGTGGCCACGCTGCTCGTGGTCATGGCGATGGTGCCCAAGGGCGACGGCCGGCGCGGCGGCATCACCGCGTTCGTGGTCGAGGGGGACTCGGACGGGATCACCGTCGAGCGGCGCAACGGCTTCCTCGGGCTGCGCGGCCTGGAGAACAGCGTCACCCGGTTCCACGACGTGTTCGTCCCGGCCGAGAACGTCATCGGCGGCGAGGGGCAGGGCCTCAAGATCGCGCTGAGCACGCTGAACACCGGCCGGCTGTCGCTGCCCGCCATGTGCGTGGGCGCGGCCAAGTGGTGCCTGAGCGTGGCCCGGCAGTGGTCGCAGCAGCGCGTGCAGTGGGGCCGGCCGGTCGGGCAGCACGAGGCCGTCGCCACGAAGATCGCCTACATCGCCGCGACGGCGTACGGCATGGAGTCCATGCTGGAGCTGTGCTGCATGCTGGCCGACGACGACCGCAACGACTTCCGCATCGAGGCCGCGCTGGTCAAGCTCTACGGCTCCGAGCTGGCCTGGCGGGTCGTCGACGAGCTGGTGCAGATCCGCGGCGGCCGCGGCTACGAGACCGCGGACTCGCTCGCCGCACGCGGCGAGAAGGCACTCGGCGTCGAGCAGCTGCTGCGCGACACGCGGATCAACCGCATCTTCGAGGGCTCGACGGAGATCATGCACCTGTTCATCGCCCGGGAGGCGGTGGACCAGCACCTGTCCGTGGCCGGTGCGCTGATCGACCCGAAGTCCAAGCTCGGCGACAAGGGCCGGGCGCTGCTGGGCGCCACCGGCTTCTACGCCCGCTGGCTGCCCACCCTCGCCGTCGGCCGGGGCACCTTCGGCGGCTACCGCAGGTTCGGCCCGCTCGCCGGGCACGTCCGGTACGCCGAGCGCGCCGCGCGCCGCCTGGCCCGCAACACCTTCGCCGGGATGGCCCGCTGGCAGGGCCGGCTCGAACACCGCCAGGCGTTCCTGGGCCGGATCGTCGACATCGGCGCGGAGCTGTTCGCCATCGCCGCCGTCTGCTCCCGCGCCACCGCGTCCGGCCGCCGCGAGGAGCTGGCCCTGGCCGACCTGTTCTGCCGCCAGGCCCGCGGCCGCATCGTGATCCTCGAGCACGAGCTGTGGCACAACACCGACGCCGAGGACGTGGCCCTGGCCAAGAGCATCCTCGCCGGCGACCACACCGATCTCGAACAGGGCATCATCCCGCCCCCCGAGGACGGCGAGTGGGTCACCACCTGGACCCCCGGCCCCTCCACCGCCCCCGACACCCGCCGCCGCATCCCACCCCGCTAGCCCACGAAGGAAGGGCACCTTCTTAACGCCATGCGTAGAGGAAGGTGCCCTTCTTAACCCTCGCGGTCCGGGGTGCCCGCGATGATCGCTGTTTCGGGGGGTAAGCAGGAGTGGGTGCGCAGGTTTGGTCCCGAGCGG
>NZ_JBFAOU010000031.1:0-58326 GCF_040675365.1 Catellatospora sp. NPDC049609
AGGGCCCGTCGCGCCGGGCCCTGCGCCGCCGGTTACGGGACCGCGAGGGCGCAGCTGGTGACGGTCACCGCGCCGGTGCCGCTGGCGACGAACCCGAAGGTCGTGTTCCCCGAGGGGGCCAGGGCGCCGTTGTGCGGTGCGTGGGTGACCGTGCTGCCGCTGCGGACGCCGTTCCACAGGTTGCTGATGGTCAGCGTCGTCGGGATGTTCAGCACCGTGGCCCAGCCGACGGACGTGCTGGTGCTGGTGTTGGTGACGGTGACCTCACCCTGCATGCCGCCCTGCCAGCTGTTGATCACCCGCAGGACCGCGGTGCAGCCGCCACCGCCGCCACCGCCGCCGGACGTGGTGCCGGTGACCGCGGACGACGCCGCCGAGACGTTGCCCGCCGCGTCGCGTGCCCGCACCGTGTAGGAGTACGCCGTGGACGCGGCGAGCCCGGTGTCGGTGTAGGTCAGGCCGGAGACGGTGGCCACCCGGGTGCCCGCGCGGTAGACCTCGTACGCGGTGACGCCGACGTTGTCGGTGGCCGCGTTCCAGGCCAGCGAGACCGAGCTGCTGGTCACGCCGGTGGTGCGCAGGCTGGACGGGGCCGACGGGGCGATGGTGTCGCCGGTGCCGCCACCGCCGCCGTACACGTCGGCGAGGTTGTAGCCGGTGGTGCTACTGGTGCCGCCCAGGCGGACCTGGTGGTCGAGGCTGACGAACTTGTTCTGGTGCTGCCACAGGGCCGGCTTGAGCAGGTTGAGCTTGGCGGTGTCCCAGGTGGCCCAGTCGTCGAGCAGCAGGCCCCCGGTGTCGCCGGAGTTCGGGTTGAGCACCCAGAACGTCTGGTGCAGCCGGTGCTCGGCGATCAGGTCGCGCAGCGCGGTCATCCACTTGTCCTGGCGGGCGTCCTGGCCGAGCCGGCCGCCCCACTCGCCGATCAGCAGCGGCGCGATGTTGTCCTCGTGGATGTAGAACCAGTTCGGCCGCCACACGTCGTTGGTCAGCGAGGCCTTGTCGAACGCGCCCTGGAACCACGGCTGCTCGTACACCAGCGGGCCGTAGTCGTGCGGCGAGTACATCAGCTGGTCCTGGTTGGCGCCCAGGTTGACCGGGAAGTCGCGCACGCCGCGCAGGTTGCCGCCCCACCAGTTGTAGAAGTAGTTCGGCGTCAGGTCCGGGTCGGTGTTCGGCGAGCTCCAGGTCTCGCCCGGCCGCGGGTAGACCTCGATCCCCTCGCACAGGATCAGCACGTTCGGGTTGATCGCCAGGATCCGGTTGCCCGCCGTCTGGCAGACGTTCTTGAAGTTGTCCTGGTCGGTGCTGTTGTCCCACTTGGCCCGCGGCGGGGTGTTGGGCGTGCCGTGCGGCTCGTTCTTGATGTCCATCGCGACGATGGTGTCGTTGTTCTTGTACCGGTTGGTCACCCACTCCCAGCCCTGGTAGAACTGCTCGGTGGTGATCGTGCCCTTCCACCACACCGGGTGGATGTGGCCGGAGTTGTCGGCCTCGGCGCTGTGCACGTCCAGCATGACCTTCAGGCCGAACTGCTCGCACAGCTGCAGCCAGTAGTCGAAGATCTGCAGGTTGTTCTTGCCCGCCAGCTCGGGGTTGGCGTATGTGTTCACGTTGGGCGCGGCGACGGTCTGGCCGTTCTTCCACTCCAGCAGCAGCTGGGTCGAGATCGGCACGCGCACGATGTTCATGCCGCGGTCGGCCATGCCCTTGGTGATGGAGGTGATGTTGCCCGACCACAGGCCGTGGAAGACGCGCTCGGAGGCGTTGAAGCCGAACCAGTTGACGCCGGTCAGCCACACCTGGTTGCCGGCCTCGTCGACGACCTTGTTGCCCTGGACGTGCAGCCAGTCCTTCTCCGGCACGGCCGCGGCGGCGGTGGTCGGGGCGAGCACGGCCGCACCGGCCGCCAGCATGGTCGCCAGCGAGGCCAGCGCGAGGGGTAGGCGCAGTCGGGAGCGGATCCCCGACCTTCTACTCGATGCCATGGAGAACCTTCCGGGAGCGGTTAGCGGGCGGCGATCGGTGCCGCCAGCAGGACGGGAGCGCTCCCACTCGTGCGCCGGATCGTGCCGCGCTCCCCCGGCCGGGCACCGGGGGTGGCGCGGCGACGATCAGCCCGAGGAGGCGGGGCTGGTCGGATCCCGACACCGTAAGCCGAGGTCCGGAATGGAGCGAACATCGACAACGGTGAGCGGGAGCGCTCCCATTTGCGTAGGAGCGTAAGGCTCCCGTAACCCGGACGCAACAGTCTCCGTCAATCCCGCCGCGCGGGACGTCCGGAGAGGTCTTGCCGGAGAAAGCGCTCCCACGCGATCATCGTCGCCATGCGCAGCATCACCAAGCCGGTCCTGTCCGATGCCGACATCGCCCGCCTCATCCGCGACGGCCTCGGCGAGCAGGCCGTCGTCACGGGCAGCGAGGAGTTCACCGACGGCTTCTTCAACGCCGCGCACGCGGTACGCCTGGCCGACGGGCGGGAGGTCGTGCTCAAGGTCGCGCCCGAGCCGGGGCTGACGGTGCTGACGTACGAGGTGGACCTGATGCACACCGAGATCGAGTTCTTCCGGCGGGCCGCCGGCGCGGGCGTGCCGCTGCCGCGGCTGTGGCACGCCGACCCCGAGCGCGGCGTCATGGTGCTGGAGCGGCTGCGCGGGGTGTCGTTCGAGCAGGTGAAGAAGACCATGGACCCGGCGCACCTGCTGGCCGTCCGGTGTGAACTGGGCCGGATCGGCGCCGCCGTCACCGCCGTCACCGGCGAGCGGTTCGGCTACCCGCGCCGCGACGGGCGCACCCGCACGGCGTCCTGGCGGGAGTCGTTCCTGTGGTTCGTCGAGGACATCCTGGCCGACGCCACCGGCAGCGACCGGCCGCTGCCCCGGCCCGCCGCCGAGATCCGCGAGCTCGTGCACCGGCACGCCCCGCTGCTCGACGAGGTCACCGTGCCGGCGCTGGTCCACTTCGACCTGTGGGACGGCAACGTCTTCGTGATCGCCGACGGGGAGGGGTGGCGCGTCGAGGGAATCATCGACGGCGAGCGCGCCTTCTACGGCGACCCGCTCGCCGAGCTGGTCTCGCTGGTCTCGTTCGTGCCGGAGGAGGAGGCCGCGGCCGTGCTCGACGGCTTCCTGGGCCGGGCGCTGACCCCCGCCGAGCAGATCCGGCTGTGGCTCTACCGCAGCTACCTGTGGCTGATCCTGATCGCCGAGACCGCGGTGCGCGGCTACCCGGAGAAGGAGAACGCCGAGCTGCTCGCGTTCGCCACCGGGATGCTGACGACGGATCTGGACGAGCTCGCTGCGGTGTGAAAGTTACAGCAGTGACGCGTGAGGCGTTCTCGATCACCCGGGCATGGATCGGGCCCGTCAGGGTGTTTGATTGTTGTCATGAGCACACCGGCGATCCTGACCGTGGACGACGATCCCGCCGTCTCCCGGGCGGTGGCGCGCGACCTGCGCCGACACTACGGGGAGACCTACCGCGTGGTGCGGGCCGCCTCGGGCGCCGAGGCGCTCGACGCGCTGCGCGAGCTGAAGCTGCGCGGGCAGCAGGTCGCGCTGCTGCTGGCCGACTACCGGATGCCCCAGATGAACGGCATCCAGTTCCTGGAATCGGCGATGGACCTGTTCCCGCAGGCGCGCCGGGTGCTGCTGACCGCGTACGCCGACACCGACGCGGCGATCAACGCGATCAACCTCGTCGACGTCGACCACTACCTGCTCAAGCCGTGGAACCCGCCGGAGGAGCGCCTCTACCCCGTCTGCGATGAGCTGCTGCGGGCCTGGCAGGCGACGCCCGATGCGGCCTCGGCCGAGCTGCGCGTGGTCGGCCACCGGTGGTCCGCCCACTCGTACAAGATCCGTGACTTCCTGGCCCGCAACCTGGTGCCGTTCCGCTGGTACGTCGCCGACGACCCGGAGGGCGCCCGCCTGCTGGCCGCGGCCGGGCTCACCGCCGACGACGTGCCGCTGGTGGTCACCACGGAGGGCAAGACGCTGGTCCAGCCGGACGTGGCCACGCTCGCGGGCAACATCGGCCTGACCACCACCCCGGCGTCGGACTTCTACGACGTGATCGTCATCGGGGCCGGCCCGGCCGGTCTCGGCTCTGCCGTGTACGCCGCCTCCGAGGGCCTGCGCACCGTGCTCGTCGAGCGGCGCGCCACCGGCGGGCAGGCGGGTCAGAGCAGCCGCATCGAGAACTACCTCGGCTTCCCCGACGGCGTCTCCGGCGCCCAGCTCACCGACCGGGCCCGCCGGCAGGCGCTGAAGTTCGGCGCCGAGCTGCTGTCGGCCCGCGAGGTGACCGCGCTGGAGACGTGCGGCTCGGCCCGCGTCGTGCACTTCGCCGACGGCACCCGCATCGCCGCGCACAGCGTGGTGCTGGCCACCGGGGTGTCGTACCGGATGCTCGACGTGCCCGGATGCACCGACCTGACCGGCCGCGGCGTGTACTACGGCTCGGCCGCGACCGAGGCGCCCGGCTGCCGGGACCAGGAGGTCTACATCGTCGGCGGGGCCAACTCGGCCGGCCAGGCCGCCGTCTACTTCAGCCGGTACGCCAGCCGCGTGCACATGCTCATCCGCGGCGAGGACCTGCGCCGGTCCATGTCGCGCTACCTGATCGACCAGATCGAGGCGATCGAGAACATCGAGGTCCACCCGTTCACCCAGGTCGAGCGGGGCGAGGGCGAGGAGCACCTGGAGCGGCTGGTCCTGGTCGACAACCGCAGCGGCGAGCGGACCACGGTGGACGCGTCCTACCTGTTCATCTTCATCGGCGCCGAGCCCGGCACCGGCTGGCTGGACGGCGTCGTCGCCCGCGACCAGCACGGCTTCGTGCTGACCGGCCCGGACCTGCTGGCCGGCGGCAAGCGCCCGCCCGGCTGGATCCTCGACCGCGACCCCTACCACCTGGAGAGCAGCGTGCCGGGCGTGTTCGCCGCCGGTGACGTGCGGTCCGACTCGGTCAAGCGCGTCGCCTCCGCCGTCGGCGAGGGCGCCATGGCCATCTCACTGGTACATCGCTACTTGGAGGGGCAGTGACCACGGAACTCACCCCCGGACTGCTGCGCACCCTGTTCCTGTTCGAGGCCCTCGACGAGGGGCAGCTCGACTGGCTCGTCGAGCACGGCCGGATCGAGTGCATCCCGGCCGGGCCGATCTACACCGAGGGCGACGAGGCGACCTGCTTCTACGTCCTGCTGTCGGGCACCATCGCGCTCGGCCGCCTGGTCCACGGCGACCACGTCGAGGTCAGCCGCACCGACCAGCGCGGCGTGTACGCCGGCGCCATGCAGGCCTACCTCGGCGAGCGCGTCCCCCAGCGCTACGCCAACTCGCTGCTGGCGATCACCGACGTCGAGGTGTTCGTGCTGCCCTCCGACCAGTTCGCGCACATGATGCGCGACTGGTTCCCGATGGCGATGCACCTGCTCGAAGGCCTGTTCTTCGGCATGCGCAGCATGCAGACGATCATCGGCGAGCGCGAGCGGCTGCTGGCGCTGGGCTCGCTGTCGGCGGGCCTGACCCACGAGCTGAACAACCCCGCCGCGGCCGCCGTACGCGCCACCGCCGTGCTGCGCCAGCGGGTCGCCGGGATGCGGCACAAGCTGTCCCTGATCGCCGACGGGCGGCTGGACGGCACCAAGCTGCGCCAGCTCGTCGACCTGCAGGAGGAGGCGGTCAAGCGGATCGACGCCGCGCCGCAGCTCAGCCCGGTGCAGACGTCCGACGCCGAGGACGCGCTGGCCGACTGGCTGGAGGAGCGCGACATCACCGGTGCGTGGGACATCGCGCCGACGCTGGTGGCGGGCGGTGTCGACGAGGAGTGGCTGCAGCAGGTGTCCGACACGGTCGGCGTGGAGAATTTCGAGTCGGCGGTGCGCTGGCTGACCTACACGCTGGAGACCGAGCTGCTGATGGGCGAGATCGACGACTCGGTCACCCGCATCTCCGGCCTGGTCTCCGCGGCCAAGCAGTACTCGCAGCTGGACCGCGCGCCGTACCAGGAGGTCGACGTCAACGACCTGGTCAAGGCCACCCTGGCGATGTTCTCCGGCAAGCTCGGCAGGGGCGTGACCGTGGTGAAGGAGCTGGACCGGACGCTGCCGAAGATCCCGGCGTACGCCGCCGAGCTGAACCAGGTCTGGACGAACCTGATCGACAACGCGCTCGGCGCGATGGGCGAGACCGGCACGCTCACCGTGCGCACCGGGCGGGAGAACGACAGCGTCTTCGTCGAGGTGGGCGACACCGGTCCGGGCATCGACCCCGCGATCCGGCCACGCATCTTCGAGCCGTTCTTCACCACCAAGCCGGTCGGCGAGGGCACCGGCCTGGGCCTGGACATCTCCTACCGGATCGTGGTCAACAAGCACCACGGCGACATCCGCGTGGAGTCCTCGCCCGGCGACACCCGCTTCCGCGTACTGCTGCCCGTCGAGCCGCCCGCCGAGTAACCCGGCCCGGCGAGGCCTTCGGAGGATGCCCGCCCATGCAGGACCATTCCCACCCGCCGGTCATGGGCCGGGGGCTCACCTTCCTGTTCGCCCTCGCCGCGGGAGCGGCGGTCGGCAACCTGTACTGGGCGCAGCCGCTGCTCGATTTCATCGCCGCCGACCTGCACACCTCCACCGCCACCGCCGGATGGCTGATCACCGTCACGCAGCTCGGCTACGCGACCGGCATCCTGCTGCTCGTGCCGCTCGGCGACGTCACCGACCGGCGCCGGTTCGTGCCGGTCATGATGCTGTGCGCGGCCGCGGCGCTGCTGCTGTGCGCGGTGGCGCCGTCGATGCCGGTGCTGCTGCTCGCCGTCACGGCGGTCGGCGCGACCACCGTGTCCGGGCAGCTCCTCACGCCGCTGGCCGGCGACCTGGCCGGCGACGGCGACCGGGGCCGGGTCGTCGGCGTGGTCGTGTCCGGGATCCTGACCGGCATCCTGGCCTCCCGCACCATCAGCGGCCTGGTCGCGGACGTGGCCGGCTGGCGCGCGATCTACGCCCTCGCCGCGGCCGTCGCGGTCGTGCTGGCGTGCCTGCTGCATCGGGCGATCCCCCCGCAGCAGCCGAAAGCCCGCATGCGCTACCCGGCGCTGCTCGCCTCCGTCGCCTCGGCCGTGCGCCGCGAGCGGACCGTGCGCTGGACGCTGGTGCTGGCAGCGACCGGGTTCGCCGCGTTCACTCTGTTCTGGACCCCGCTGACCTTCCTGCTCAGCGGCCCGCCGTTCGGCTATCCGGTGTCGGTGATCGGGCTGTTCGGGCTGGCCGGGCTCGCCGGCGCGGTCGCCGCGCAGCGCGCCGGACGGCTGCATGACCGCGGCTGGTCCGTCCCCGCCACCGGCGCGGCATGGGCGCTGGCGCTGGTGATGTTCGCCGTCGCGGCGGCGGCGGGCCGCTCGGTCGTGCTGCTGGTCGTCGTGGCGGTGGTGCTCGACATCGCCCTGCAGGCGCAGGCCATCCTGAACCAGACCCGGGTGTTCGCCGTGTCCGGGCAGGAGCGCAGCCGGCTCAACACCGCATACGTCACGGGGACCTTCCTCGGTGGCGCGCTCGGCTCGGGCGCCGCCACCGTGCTCTGGTCACTGGGCGGCTGGACCGCCGTGACCGTCGCCGGGATGATCCTGAGCTGCTTCGCCCTGGCCGTCTGGGCCCTCGGCCGCCGCGGCCCCCTCCTCCTCCCCCCGCCCACCCCCGCTCTCGCGGACGCGCCACAGGGTGGTGCCACGGTTTCGGGGAAGGTGTAGGGATTCGGGCGGTCTCCCTGAAACAGCAGCTCGGCCACGTCGTCCGCCGCAGGGGCGGGCGACGGCGTGGTGCTAGGCCGCGGGGACCATGCCTATCGCGGGTGCCGGGAGCGAGCGGATCAGGGCGGACAGCTCGGCCGGGGTCGGGTCGGCCGGGGCGTCGCGGTGGTCCAGCACGGACTGCAGGATCTCGCCGGCCCGCACGGCGGTCGCCGACAGCAGCGAGGACGTGATGCCGTGCGTGTGCTCGGTGCCCCCCTGCAGGTAGATGCCGCACTCCAGGTCGGGGCCGGTGGACAGCCGGTAGTCGCGCCCGGCGACCAGGCGGCCCTGCTCGTCGCGGTGCACGTGCGCGGCCAGGTCGCCGAGCAGCCCCGACGGGTCGGCCTGGCGGTAGCCGGTCGCGCAGACCAGGATGTCGGCGTCCAGCTCGGTCTGCTCGCCGGTGATCAGCGACGAGATCCCGACGCGCACCCGGTCGCCCAGGTCGTCGGCGGCGGCCAGCCGGCTGGCGTTGAGCATCCGCAGCCGCTCCTGCCCGAGCACCTTCTCCTGGTACATGCGCCGGTAGAGGTCGTTGATCAGGTCGAGGTCGACCACCGAGTAGTTGGTGCCCCGGTGGTAGTCGAGCAGCAGCTGCTTGGTCTGCGGCGGCGCGGTGAAGAAGTCGTCGACCGCGGCCGGGTCGAAGATGCGGTTGGCGAACGGGCTGTCGTCGGCCGGGCTGTACCCGTACCGCGAGAACACCGAGCACACCTCGGCCCGCGGGAAGCGCTCGTGCAGGAACGCGGTGGCCTCGGCGGCGCTCTGCCCCGCGCCGACCACGACGAAGCGCCGCGCGCCCGTCCACTGGTCGACCTGGCGCAGCAGGTCGTGGCTGTGCCAGACGCGCGGCGACGGCTTCACCCCGGCGGGCAGCTCCGGGCGCAGGCCGGTCGCGAAGACCACGTTGCGGGCGCGCACCGCGACGGCCGTACGCGGGCCCTGCGCGATGACGTTCACGTAGGCCGCGCGGCCGTTCTCGAAGACCGGGTGCACGTCGACGACCTCGTGGCCGTACCGCACGGTGTCGTCGACCTGGCGCGCCGCCCACTCCAGATAGTCGTGGAACTCGACGCGCAGCGGGAACAAATTCTTGTGGTTGATGAAGTCGATCAGCCGGCCGCGGCTGTGCAGGTAGCACAGGAAGCTGTAGCGGCTCGCCGGGTTGCGCAGGGTGACCAGGTCCTTCATGAAGGAGACCTGCATGGTGGCGTCGTCGAGCAGCATGCCGCGGTGCCAGCCGAACTCGGCCTGGCGCTCCAGGAAGACGGCGCTGACCGGGGCGGGGCTCTCCGCGGCGGCGATGGCCAGGGCCAGGTTCGACGGCCCGAAACCCACACCGACGATGTCGTGAACGACGTCTGCACCGGAACCGAGCGTGAAGTCTGACATTTCCGTCCTATCCCTAAGCATCGCCGATGGACCCAGTTGGTCCATGACTTAGGTTAGGCTAACCTACTGCTCGCGCCTTGCCAATACGGGGTCTTGGCCGGTGCTGGTCGTGAATGGATCGATGATCTATATTGGTAAATTAGGCAAGGCAAACCTCAGTGTCAAGCATTTCCGACGTTCACTCGCCTTCCCGGCACCGTCCTGGGCTGCCTCGGCTCCGGTCACTGTTGCCCGTGCACGTGACAACTCCTGGGTTGTCGCGACAACCCAGGAGTTGTCACCTCCCGCCGACCTACACCGAGTCGGCCCGGTCAGCCGCAGAGGTGCTCCGGCACGAACCCGAGCAGGTCGGCGGCGCGGGAGAGGTCCAGCGGGACGGTCCGGCCGGGGAACGCGATCCGGCGCGGGACACCCGGGTGGAAGCGGTCGAGCAGCTCCTCGGTGGGCAGCGCGGCCAGCGTCGTCAGCGCGGCGACCAGGATCGCGTGGCAGCCGTCGAGCGGCCGGGTCAGCGCCAGCAGGTTCGCCGTCGCGGCGTCGCGGTCCTCCAGGTACGCCCACAGCGACCGCGCGCCGTCGCCCGGCTCCGACCGGTAGCGCTCGGCATAGGTCGGCAGGCGCTCGGCCAGCCCGCCGAGCAGCGGGAACCGCAGCGCCACCACGGTCATGCCGTGCCGGCGGGCGACCATCTCCCCGATCTGCTCGTCGACCTGCTTGCTCAGCGCGTACGGGTCGGCGGGCAGCAGCGGGTGCGCCTCGTCGAGCGGCAGGTAGTGCGGCGCGAACGGCTGCGGCGACCACGCGAACCCGTACGCCGACTGGCTGCCGGCCAGCACCGCCCGGCCCACCCCGGCCTGCGCGGCCTCCTCCAGCACCACGAAGGTGCCCCGCGTGTTGCCGCAGAACACCTGCTCCGCCGTGCCGAGCGTGGGTGCCGGCAGGGCCGCGCAGTGCACCACGGCGTCCACCCCGGACAGGGCCTCGCGCACCGCCACCGCGTCGCCGCTGTCGCCCACCACGACCCGCTCGGCCGTCAGGTCGCCGGGATCGCGCAGGTCGAACGCGGTGGCGGCGACGCCCTCGCGGGCGAGCAGGTCGAGCGTGGCGCGGCCGAGCCGCCCGGCCGCCCCGGTGACCAGGACCCGCTTCACGATGCGTACCGCCGGCCTGCGTGCGTTCTGCTCATGCTCAGGTTCTACCCCGTCCGCCGCCGAGCGTGCCGACCGCCTGCCGAGGCGTCCCATCGGATGGATCTTGTGCAGTTCGTGCCTGCCGGGACGACAGCAACCGCACAAGATCTGCGTCGGCCGCTTCCCGCCGATCTTCAGGCGGCGACGGCCCGGCCGGTGGGGCCGGCGTGGCATGCTGGAGAGTCCGACCTTCTGCTGAGGAGTGCTGGTGTCGACTGGCGAGGCCGTCCAGGCCGCCCCCGCGCGACGGTCCCTGCGACCGCTGCTGTTCGGCCTGGCCGTGACCACGGTCCTGGGACTGCTGTTCGGGGTCCCGTGGTGGACGCTGCTCATGGCGGGCGCGCACTGGCCCACCCCCGTCGTGGCGGCGGGCACCGTGCTGTTCGGCGGGTTCGCGCTGGCCTTCCCGGTGCTGATGTTCCAGGGCCACGCCCGCGGCAGGGACTGGGCCTCGCGGATCGCCGACACCACGCTCGGCGTGGTCTGGGTGCTGTTCACCTGGGCGCTGCTGGGCAACGTGCTGCGGGCCGCGCTGGCCCTAGGCGGCGTCGCCGACCCGCTGCGTTCCCGGATCACCGCCGCCGCGGTCGCCGCGGTCTCGCTGGTGCTGGTCGCCTGGGGGTACGCCGAGGCGATGCGGGTGCCCCGGGTGCGCCGGGTCGAGGTGGTGCTCCCCCGGCTCGGCAAGGGGCTGGACGGCCTGAAGGTGGTGCTGCTGACCGACACGCACTACGGCCCGATCGAGCGCTCCCGCTGGTCGGCAGGGGTCACCAGAGCGGTCAACGCGCTCGAACCGGACATCGTGTGCCACACCGGCGACATCGCCGACGGCACGGTGGCCCAGCGACGCGAGATGGCCGCGCCGCTCGGCGAGATCCGGGCGAAGCTGGCGCGGGCGTACGTGACGGGCAACCACGAGTACTACGGCGAGGCCGAGGGCTGGCTCGCGCACATGGCGGAGCTGGGCTGGGAGTGCCTGCACAACCGGCACCTGATCGTGGAGCGCGGCGGCGACCGGCTGGTGGTGGCCGGCGTCGACGACATCACCGCCGCGCACTCGCGCACCGGCCACTCGATGGACCACGCGGCCGCGCTCGCCGGCACCGACCCGGACCTGCCGGTGCTGCTGCTGGCCCACCAGCCCAAGCAGATCACCGACGCGGTCCGCCACGGCGTGGACCTGCAGATCTCCGGGCACACCCACGGCGGCCAGATCTGGCCCTTCCACTACCTGGTCAAGCTCGACCAGCCCGCGGTGCAGGGCCTGACCCGCCACAGCGACCGCACCCAGCTCTACACCAGCCGCGGCACCGGCTTCTGGGGCCCTCCCCTGCGCGTCTTCGCCCCCAGCGAGATCACCGAACTCGTCCTCCGCACCGCCTGAAGATCACCCGATTTGCCAGGCAACCGGGCGTATCTTGAACGCTCTTTCGCCCATGTGCCAGGCAAGTCGGACGATCATGGGCGCGGACCGGGTCACGCGTCGGTGGGGCCGGCTTCGCGTTTGGCCTTGGCGCGGCGCTTGCCCTCGTGCATCGCCTGCACGCGGGCGATCGGGATGGTGTGGCCCTCCTCGACCAGGTCGGCGGGCAGCGCCTGCGGGGCGGGCATGCAGTCGGCCCAGGGGTCCTGCTTGGCGACCAGGTCGGGGACGGTGCCGATGGTGAAGTCGGCGGGGGTGACGCTGTCCAGGTCCGCCCAGGACACCGGGAAGGACACCGGCAGGCCGGGCCGGATGCGCGGGCTGTAGACGGCGACGACCGTCGCGCCGCCGGAGCGGGTCGCGTCGAGGAAGACCTTGCCGTGGCGGTCCTCCCGGATGAACGCGGTGGTGGCGAGCTTCGGGTCGAGGCGTTCGGCGCGCGCGGCCACGGCCCGGGTCGCGGCGGCGACGTCCTCGGGGCCGGCGGTGCCGTCCAGCGGCACGAACACGTGCACGCCCTTGCTGCCGCTGGTCTTGACCGCGCCGTCCAGCCCGCAGTCGGCCAGCGCCCGGCGTACCAGCAGCGCGCCCTGCACCGCCTTGGCGAAGTGGTCGCCCTCGGGCGGGTCCAGGTCCAGGATCAGGTGCGTCTGGTGCCCCGGATCCGCGGCATGGGCGAGCGCGGTGTGGTACTCGACCGCGCGCTGGTTGCCGAACCAGATCAGGGTGCGCCGGTCGTCGCACAGGGCGTAGGTGACCTCGCGGTGCGACGCCTCGGCCCACACCGTCACCGACCGCACCCAGTCCGGGGTGTACTTCGGGAGGTTCTTCTGCATGAACGGCGGCTGGCCGGGACGCACCCGCATCACGGACAGCGGCCGGTCGCGCAGCGCCGGGAGCATGCGCTCGGCGACCGCGTCCAGGTAGTCCACCAGGTCGCGTTTGGTCGCCCCGGCCCCGTCGAACAGGGGCTGGTCGAGGTTGGTCAGCTCCACACCGTCGCGCGTCTCACCGTCACGGGCCATGTGATCACCATTACCCGGCCCGGCCCCGCCGTCAACGCGAGTACGGAAAACGGGGTGGACGGAATCCGTCCACCCCGTCGCGGGCAGCGGGTCACTTGGCCGCGCGCTTGACCTCGGTCGCCGGGTCGCCGTCGACGGCCGCCGCCAGCTGCGGCACCAGGCCGTCGAGCAGGTACGGCAGGGACAGCGCGGTGATGTAGGAGGTGGCGCCGCCGAGCAGCTCGCCGTTCTCCAGGTACACGTCGCGGCCCTCGGCCTTGACCTTGAGCTTGCCGTACAGCGGGTCGGCGTGCAGCTTGGCCTTGTCCTTGCCGTAGTCGTCGACCAGCCAGATCAGCACCGAGGTGTCGAGCAGGTCGGTGCGCTCGCGGCTGATGTTCGCGCCGAACTCCTTGCCGGTGATCGCGTCCAGGCCGTCGGGCAGCTTGAAGCCGAGGTCCTGCAGCAGGCGACCGCGGGCGTCCTGCGCGCCGTACACGTAGAAGCCCTCCCACGTGGTGGCGACCAGGCCGGTGGCGCCGGCGAACTTCGGGTTGGCGGCCTTGGCCGCGGCGATCTTCGCCTCGACGTCGGCGACGACCTTCTCGGCCTGGTCCTTGCGGCCCACCGCGGCGCCCACCATGCGGGTGGTCTGCTGCCACGACACGCCGTAGTCGATGACGTCCTTGGGCTGCGCCACGGTCGGCGCGATCTTCGACAGGGTGGCGTAGTCCTCGGCGGTCAGGCCGGAGTAGATGCCCAGGATCAGGTCGGGGCGCAGCGCGGCGACCTTCTCGAACTTGATCCCGTCGGTGTTGGTGAGCACCTCGGGCTTGGCGGCCGAGCCGAGCTCGTCCTGCGCCCACGGCCACACCGCGCCCGGGTGCCCGCCGAACCACTCGGTGGTGGCGACCGGCACGACGCCGAGGGACAGCAGCGCGTCCTGCTCGGTCAGGCCGACCACGACGATGCGCTTCGGCTCGGCCTTGACCTCGGTGGTGCCGTACTTGTGCTCGACCGAGACGGGGAAGGCGCCCGAGGTCGCGCCCTGGCTGGAGGTGCCGGACGGCTCCTCGTCGGCGCCGCAGGCGGCGAGGCCGAGGCTGAGGACGGCGGCGGTGGCCGCCGCCAGCATCCGGGCGTGGGAGAGAAGCCGCACGGGGGTGGTTCCTTTCTGCACTGGTGGGAGGCCCTGTGGCCGCCCGCCGGAGAGCATAGGTTAGCCTCCCCTAATCTCAAACTCGGGAGGGGGACCTGCGGTGACGACCCAGACCGCCGACGCACCGGCGCCGCCGGACGCCGTACGCGCGCGCGCCGGTGCCGCCCGGCGGCGGCTCGGGCTGGTGCTCGGGCTGCTCGCGCTGGCCGGCGTCGTCGCGTTGAGCATCGCGGTGGGCAGCCGCACCATCCCGCTGGACACGGTGTGGCAGGTGCTCCGGCACGACGACGGCTCCCAGGAGTCGATCATCGTGTACCAGCTGCGCATCCCCCGTACGCTGCTCGGCCTCGGTGTCGGCGCGGCGCTCGGGCTGGCCGGCGCGCTGATGCAGGCGCTGACCCGCAACCCGCTGGCCGAACCCGGCCTGCTCGGCGTGAACCTGGGCGCGTCCTCGGGCGTCGTCGTGGCGATCGCGTTCCTCGGCATCACCTCGCCCGCCTCCTACGTGTGGTTCGCGTTCGCGGGCGCGGCGGTCACCGCGGCGGTCGTGTTCGCGCTCGGCGGCTCCGGCCGCTTCCCCACCCCGGACCGCCAGGTGCTGGCCGGGGTCTCGTTCACCGCCGTGCTCGGCGCGCTGGTCTGGGCGGTGCTGGTCACCCGCCGCGACGCGTTCGACCGGTACCGGCACTGGGACGTCGGCTCGCTGGCCGACCGCGACGGGGCGACCCTGGTGCGCCTCGCGCCGTTCCTGATCGTGGGCGTGCTGCTGGCGCTGAGCCTGGGCGGGCGGCTGAACGCGCTCAGCATGGGCGACGAGGCGGCCACGGCGCTGGGCGCGCACCCGGCCCGCATCCGCGTGCTCGGCATCGCCGTGGTCACCCTGCTGTGCGGGGCGGCCACCGCCGCCTGCGGCCCGATCTGGTTCCTCGGCCTGGCCGTGCCCGTGCTGGCCCGCTCGATCACCGGGCCGGACCACCGCTGGATCCTGGCGTACTCCGTCGTGCTCGGACCGGTGCTACTGCTCGGCGCGGACGTGCTCGGCCGGGTGCTGACCGCGCCGTCGGAGCTGCAGGTCGGCATCGTGACCGCGTTCCTGGGTGCGCCGGTGTTCATCGCCATGTGCCGCCGCCGGAAGCTGGGTGCCCTGTGACGACGCCGACCCGCCTCGACCCGCCGGCCGAGCCGGAGACCGCAGCACCCGCACCGGCGGCGATGAAGATCACGGCTTCGGCGCGCGAGCGCGGCGCGCGGCGGATCGTGCTGCGGACCCGGGGCGGGCGGATCTCGCTGCGGCTGCGGGTGCGGGCCATGCTCGTCGGCGGCCTGCTGCTGCTGGCCGCGCTGGCTATCGCCGTGGTGAACCTGTCCAGCGGCGACTTCGCGCTGCCCGTCGCCGACGTGCTGCGCAGCCTGGCCGGTCAGGGCGACGCGGGCACCGACTTCATCGTGCTGGAGCTGCGGCTGCCCCGGGTGCTGGTCACGCTGCTGGTCGGGGCGGCGCTCGGCGCGAGCGGCGCAGTATTCCAGGGCCTGACCCGCAACCCGCTGGGCAGCCCCGACTTCGTCGGCCTGACCGTCGGCGCGGCCACCGGCGCGCTGGTGGTGATCCTGCTGCTGGACGGCAGCGGCGTGCAGGTCGCGGCCGGTGCGGTCATTGGCTGCCTGGCCACCGCGGTGGCGATCTACCTGCTCGCGTTCCGGCGCGGCACCCAGGCGTTCCGGCTGGTCCTGATGGGTGTGGGCGTGTCCGCGCTGCTGGAGGCGGCCAACTCGTTCATGATCATCCGAGCCCGGCTCGACGAGGCGCTGGCCGCGCAGGTGTGGCTGATCGGCAGCCTCAACGGCCGGACCTGGACCGAGGTCGCCATCGCCGGCACCGCGCTGGCCGTGCTGCTGCCCGTCGCCCTGCACCAGGGGCGCCACCTGGACATGCTGGCGCTGGGCGACGAGACCGCGATCCTGCACGGCGTACGCGTCGAGCGCAGCAAGGTGTTGCTCACCCTGGCCGCCGTCGGGCTCGCGGCCGGGGCGACCGCCGCGGCGGGGCCGATCGCGTTCGTGGCGCTGGCCGCGCCGCAGCTCGCCGCCCGGCTCACCCGCGCACCGGGGCCGGGCATCCTGCCCGCCGCCATGATGGGCGCCGCGCTGCTGGCCGCGAGCGACTGGGCGGCGCACCGGGTGCTGCCCGACAACGACGTCCCCGTCGGCGTGGTCACCGCCGCGCTCGGCGGGCTCTACCTGACCTGGCTGCTGGGGCGCGAATGGCGCCGCGGCCGATGAACGAGCGCAGCGAGCGAATCGGATGGCACGGTTCGGCTCATGCCGTCGACGAGCGAAGCGAGGAGAAGGCATGAGCACCGAGGAGACGGCGATGCAGGCACCGGCACGGCTGCGCGCGGAGAACCTGACCCTGGCGTACGACCGGCGCGTGGTCGCCCGGGAGCTGGGCGTCGAGATCGCCGACGGCTCGTTCACGGTCATCGTCGGCCCCAACGCCTGCGGCAAGTCGACGCTGCTCAAGGCACTGGCGCGGGTGCTGCGGCCGCAGGCCGGCACGGTGTACCTGGACGGCGCCGCGATCGCGTCGCTGCCGTCGAAGCAGGTCGCCAAGCAGCTCGGCATGCTGCCGCAGTCGCCGCTGGTCCCGGCCGGGATCGTGGTGGAGGACCTGGTCGCCCGCGGCCGGTTCGCCCACCAGCGGCTGCTGCGCCAGTGGTCGGCCGAGGACGAGGCGGCCGTACGCGAGGCGATGGCGGTGACCGAGGTGACCGACCTCGCGGACCGGTTCGTCGACGAGCTGTCCGGCGGGCAGCGGCAGCGGGTGTGGCTGGCCGTGGCGCTGGCCCAGCAGACGCCGATCCTGCTGCTCGACGAGCCGACCACGTTCCTGGACCTGGCGCACCAGTTCGAGGTGCTCGACCTGTGCGCCGAGCTGCACGAGCAGGGCCGCACGGTGGTGGCCGTGCTGCACGACCTCAACCAGGCCTGCCGCTACGCCACCGACCTGGTCGTGATGCGCGGCGGGCAGGTGCTCGCCCAGGGCGCGCCCGACCGGGTGATGACCGCCGACCTGGTCGAGCGGGTCTTCGGGGTGGCCTGCGAGGTCATCCCCGACCCGCAGACCGCGACCCCCATGGTCGTGCCCGCCGACCGCCGCCGTCGCCGCACCGCACCCGCCGGTGGTGCCGGCGCGTTGCGGCCCGCGGTGGCGTGACGTCTGCGCGTCGGCGACCGCGCCGGTGCACGTCCACGGTCGCGACGCGACAACTTCTGGGTTGTCCGGACAACCCGGAAGTTGTCGCGCGGGAACAGGCACCACCCCCGGCGCGCGGCAGCCGGACGGGCCGGCGGCGGCAAGCGGGAGCAGTCCGTCCGAGGTGGACAAAGCACCCTTCCGCGCGCCAGTCCCGACGACTACATTAGGGTTACCTTAGTAAGGCTTACCTATGCAGCTCCAGAGGAGGCACCCCATGCGGGTCGCGATGTTCGGATACCAGACCTGGGGCCACCGCACCCTCCAGGCCCTGCTGGAGGCGCCCGACCTCGAGGTCGTCCTCGTCGTCACGCATCCGAAGAGCGACCACGCGTACGAGCGGATCTGGAGCGACTCCGTCGCCGACCTGGCCGTCGCCCACGGCGTGCCCATGCTGGAGCGCAACCGGCCCGACGACGACGAGCTGTTCACGCGGCTCAAGGAGGCCGAGCCGGACGTCATCGTCGCCACCAACTGGCGCACCTGGATCCCGCCGCACATCTTCAACCTGCCCCGCCACGGCACCCTCAACATCCACGACTCGCTGCTGCCCAAGTACGCCGGGTTCTCGCCGCTGATCTGGGCGCTGCTCAACGGCGAGCCCGAGGTCGGCGTGACCGCGCACATGATGGACGACACCCTCGACGCGGGCGACATCGTGCTGCAGTGGTCCACGCCGGTCGGCGAGCGCGACACCACCGTCGACCTGTTCCACAAGACCCTCGACATGTTCGGCCCGATCACCGTGGAGGGCCTGCGCCTGATCGCCTCGGGCCGCACCGACTGGACCCCGCAGGACCGCTCGCAGGCCAGCTTCTTCCACAAGCGCGCCGACGAGGACCTGCGCATCGACTGGACCTGGACCGCCGAGGAGCTCGACCGCCTGGTCCGCGCCCAGTGCGACCCGTACCCGAACGCCTACACCTACTACCGGGGGCAGCGGATCCGCGTCCTCAAGGCGTCGGTCTCGCAGGCCGTGTACGGCGGCACTCCGGGCCGGGTCTTCTACCGCGAGGGCGACGGCGTCGCGATCGTCGCCGGGGCGCAGGCCCGCCGCGGCAGGAGCAAGGGCTTGGTCATCGAGCGGGTACGCCTCGACGACGGCACCGAGCTGGCCGCCACCGACCTGTTCCGGACGATGGGCGGCTACCTGGGACACTTCCCGTCGTGAACGAGCTGACCGAGCTGCTGTCCGAGCTGATCCGCGTGCCCAGCGTGGGCGGCGCGCCCGAGGAGGCCGGCATCCAGGCGATGCTGGCCGACTGGATGCGCGCCGAAGGCCTGGAGGTCGACCTCTGGGAGCTGCCGCTGGCGCAGCTGACCGCCCAGCCCGCCTTCCCCGGCATGGAGGTGCCCCGCGAGCGCGCGTACGGGCTGGTCGGGCGGCTGCCCGGCAGCGGCGGCGGCCGGTCGCTGATGTTCAACGGGCACGTCGACGTGGTGCCGCCCGGTGACCTGTCCGCGTGGACCGACGACCCGTTCTCCGGGAAGGTGGACGGCGACCGCGTCTACGGCCGGGGCGCCTGCGACATGAAGGGCGGCCTGGTCGCCGCGCTGCTCGCGGTCAAGCAGCTCAAGCAGGCCCGGCTGCGCGGCGACGTGCTGGTCGCCTGCGTGGTCGGCGAGGAGGACGGCGGCCTGGGCACGTACGGGCTGCTGGCGCGCGGCTGGCGCGCCGACGCCTGCGTCATCCCCGAGCCGACCGGCCTGGCCGTGGTGCCCGCCAACGCCGGAGCGCTGACGTTCCGGCTGCGGGTCACCGGGTCGTCCACGCACGCGGCCCGCCGCACCGGCGGCGTCAGCGCGGTCGAGAAGTTCCTGCCCGTCTTCACCGCGCTGCGGGAGCTGGAAGCCGCGCGCAACCGCGACGTCGACCCGCTGATGCGCACCTGGGACATCCCGTACGCGCTGGAGATCGGCACCGTGCACGCGGGCGACTGGTCGTCGTCGGTGCCGGGCGAGCTGGTCGCCGAGGGGCGCTTCGGCGTCGCCCTCGACGAGTCCCCGCAGCAGGCCAAGGCGGCGTTCGAGGCGGCCCTGGCCGCGGCCTGCGCCGCCGATCCGTGGCTGGCCCGGCACCCGGTCACCGTCGAGTGGTGGGGCGGGCAGTTCGCGCCCGGCCGCAACCCCGACCCGGCGCTCACCGAGGCGCTTATCGCCGCGACCGGCACGGACCCGGCCCGGTGGGGTGCCCCCTACGGCAGCGACCTGCGGCTGCTCGCGGCCGCCGGCATCCCCGCCGTCCAGTACGGACCCGGCGCGATCGACCTCGCCCACGCCCCCGACGAGTACGTGCCGATCTCCGAGGTCGCCGAGGCGAGCGCGACACTGACCCGCCTTGCCGCGACGCACTGCGCCTGACCCGCACCGCGCGATCCTCGACCACGCCCGACCCCGCACCGCCCCTGACCGCAGACAGCGCCCGACCCACCCTGCGCCTGGCCCCCGGCGGCCCCGCGGGCCCGAACCCTGCGGCTTGCGGCCGCACCCCTGAAGGAGTGGACATGCCCCAGCTCACCGGCGGCCGTGTGCTGCGCCAGAGCCTGCGCGAACAGGCCCGGCGCATCACCGGCAGCGCCGTGCTCAGCACCGGCCACCAGGCCGGTGAGGCGCTGGTGCCGGTGGTGATCGGCGTCGTGGTGGACCGTGCCGTGGGCTCCGGCTCGACCGGCTCGCTGCTGCTGTGGATCGGCGTGCTGGCGGCGGTGTTCGCGACGCTGTCGTACAGCTTCCGGTTCGGGGCACGGCTCGGCGAGCGCGCCGCCGAGCAGGCCGGGCACCGGCTGCGGGTCCGCGTCACCGAGCGGGTGCTCGACGCGCGCGGCGGCGCCGACACCGGCCGCCTGCCCGGTGCGCTGGCCAGCGTCGCGACCGGCGACGCGGGCCGGGTCGGCATGGTGGCGCTGGTCATGCCGCTCGGCATCGCCGCGATCGCGGGCCTGGCCGTCGGCGCGGTCGCGCTGCTGCGGGTGTCGCTGCCACTCGGGCTGCTGGTGCTGCTCGGCACCCCGCTGATGATGGTGCTGGCGCACCTGCTGGGGCGGCCGCTGCAGCGGCGCAGCGAGGAGGAGCAGGAGCGCGCCGCGCACGCCGCCGGGCTCGCCGCCGACCTGGTCGGCGGGCTGCGTGTGCTCAAGGGCATCGGCGCCGAGCGGGCCGCGGCGGACCGCTACCGGCTCAGCAGCCGCGCCGCGCTGACCGCGACCCTGCACGCCGCCGGGGCCAAGGCCCGGCACGACGGCACCCTGCTCGCCGTCAACGGGCTGTTCCTGGCGCTGGTCGCGCTGGTCGGCGGGCGGCTGGCCGCCGACGGCGAGATCAGCATCGGCGCGCTGGTCTCGGCGGTCGGCATGGCGCAGTACCTGGTCGGCCCGCTGTCGCTGATGGTCTGGGTCAACGGCGAGCTGGCCCAGGGCCGGGCCAGCGCCGGCCGGATCGCCGAGGTGCTGAACTCCCCGCCCGCCGTCGGCGGCGAGGCGCCGCTGCCCGGCCCGGTGAAGGGGCAGGTGACCGTACGCGGGCTCACCCACTCCGGGCTGGCCGGGCTGGACCTGGACGTGCCGGCGGGCGCGTTCGTCGGCGTGGTCACCGCCGACCCCGCGCACGCCGACGCCCTGATCGAATGCCTCGGCCGGGAACGGGAGCCGGCCGCGGGCACCGTCACCCTCGACGGCCACGACCTGTCCACCCTGGACCCCGACGCGGTACGCGGCGCGCTGCTGGTCGCCGCGCACGACGCCGACCTGTTCGAGGGCACCCTGCGCGACGACATCCGCCCCGGCGGTGGGGACGGCCTGGGCCTGGTGCTGTCCGCGTCGGCGGCCGACGAGGTCGCCGCGACCCTGCCCGGCGGGCTGGACGGGCTGCTCGGCGAGGGCGGCCGGACCCTGTCCGGCGGGCAGCGCCAGCGCGTCGCCCTGGCCCGTGCCCTGGCCGCCGACCCGCCGGTGCTGGTGCTGCACGAGCCGACCACGGCCGTGGACGCCGTCACCGAGTCCCGCATCGCCCACGGCGTACGCCGCCTGCGCGAGGGGCGGACCACCGTGGTCATCACGACCAGCCCGGCGCTGCTGGCCACCGCCGACACCGTCCGCTTCGTCGCCGGGGGCACGGTCACCGCCGCGGGCACCCACGACGAGCTCGTCCGCGCGCACGACGCGTACCGCGCGGCGGTGCTGGCATGAGCGAGCAGGGCACGGGCTCCTGTCCCGGTGCCGCCGACCAGCGCAGCCGGGAGCGGGCATGAGCGAGCGAACGGTGACTTCGGTGACCCACGGTGACGACGAGCGCAGCGAGGAGCCGGCAATGACCCACGGGGAGCAGGCCACCGGCCCGCAGCGGGAGCTGCTGCCGGTCGCCACCGGTGCGCAGACCGTCCGGGCGCTGCGCGCGCTGCTGCGGCCGCGCCGCCTGCTGGCGCTGGCCGGGCTGGCGGTGCTCGTCGCGGCGACCGCGATCGGGCTGGCCGTCGCGCCGCTGCTCGGCCACATCGTGGACCTGGTCAGCCTGGGCCGCCCGGCCGCCGCGCTCACCACGCCGGTGGTGGCGCTGGCCGTGGTCGCCGTGCTGTCCGGCACCGCGACCGCGTACGGGCTCACGCTGGTCGCGCGGCTGGGTGAGGGGGCGCTGGCCGAGCTGCGCGAGCGTTTCCTGGACCGGGCGCTGCGGCTGCCGCTGGGCCGGATCGAGCGGGCCGGGTCCGGTGACCTGACCTCCCGCGCGGGCAACGACCTCAACGCGGTCGCGTCCGTGGTCCGCAGCGGCCTGCCCGAGCTGGCCCGCTCGCTGCTGGCGATCGGGCTGACCCTGGCCGGGCTGGCCGTGCTCGACTGGCGCTTCATGCTCGCCGCCCTGCTCGCCGCCCCGGTGCAGCTGCACACCGTCCGCTGGTACGCGGGCCGCGCCCTGCCCGTCTACGCCCGGCAGCGCATCGCCGTCGGCGCCCAGCAGCAGCAGCTGTTGGAGACGATCAGCGGCGCGGCCACGGTGCGCGCGCTGCGCCGCCGCGAGCGGCACCTGAACCTGGTCGGCGAGCGGTCGCAGGAGGCCGTCGACCTGACCATGCGCGGCGTCAACCTGGTCACCCGGTTCTACGCCCGGCTCAACCTGGCCGAGTTCATCGGGCTGGGCGCGGTGCTGGTCACCGGGTTCCTGCTGGTCCGCAACGGTGAGGTGTCCATCGGCACGGCCACCGCGGCGGCGCTGTACTTCCACAACCTGTTCACCCCGATCAACACCGCGCTGGGCCTGATCGACGACGTGCAGGCGGCGTACGCCTCGCTGGCGCGCCTGGTCGGCGTCGCCGAGCTGCCCGAGCCCGTCGCGCCCCCGGCGCCCCGCTCCCCCGCCGACGCGTCGCTGCGGGCCGAGGCGGTCAGCCACGCGTACACCGCGGACCGGATGGTGCTGCACGACGTGACCATCGCGGTCCCCGCGGGACGCCGGGTGGCGCTGGTCGGCGCGAGCGGCGCGGGCAAGAGCACCCTCGCGGGCCTGGTCGCGGGCGTGCACGAGCCCACCTCGGGCAGCATCCGGGTCGGCGGCGTCGGCCTCGGCGACCTCGATCCGTCAGGCCGGCGGGCCGTCGCGCTGATCACGCAGGAGGTGTACGTCTTCGCGGGCACGCTCGCCGAGGACCTGCGCCTGGCCAGTCCTTCCGCGACCGACGAGCAGCTCGTCGCGGCGCTGGAGCGGGTCGGCGCGGCCGAGTGGGTGCAGTCGCTGCCCGACGGGATGTCCACCGTGGTCGGTGAGGGCGGGCACCGCCTCACCGCGGCGCAGGCCCAGCAGCTCGCCCTGGCCCGGCTGGTGCTGGCCGACCCGGCCGTCGCGGTCCTCGACGAGGCGACCGCCGAGGCGGGCAGCGCCGGCGCGCGGATGCTGGAGGCCTCGGTCGCCGCCGCGCTGGACGGGCGCACCGGCCTGCTGGTCGCCCACCGGCTCACCCAGGCGGCGCTCGCCGACCAGGTCGTCGTGCTCGACGGCGGCCGCATCGTGGAGAGCGGCACCCACGACGAGCTGCGCGGCACACCGGGCGGCCGGTATGCCGAACTCTGGCAGGCGTGGTCCGGCCGCCGCCCCGGCGGCCCGGCGGACTGACCTGTCGCTGAGCGCCGGAAGTCCGGCTGGCGAGGTCGGTGGTTCGGGTCGAAAAGTGCGGCCCGATCTCACTTTTCGACCCGGACCACCGATCAACCCGGCCCGGTAGACAGCGAAACATGGCGATGCAAGCATGTGTCATGCGTCGCATACCCCTGTTGTGCGTGCTCGCGCTGCTCGGCACCACCGCGCTCGCGGCACCCGCCTCCGCCGCCCCAGCTCCCGCCGCAGCCCCTGTCGCGCTGCTCAGCGACCCGATCTACGACTACTCGACCGCGATCCGCGAGACCGTCTACGTCGACACCCCGCTCGACAACGACGGCAACGGCACCCCCGACCGGGTCGTCGCGGACATCATCCGGCCCCGCGAGGCCGCCACGGCCGGGGTGAAGGTGCCGGTCATCATGGACGCCTCGCCCTACTACCAGTGCTGCGGGCGCGGCAACGAGTCCGAGAAGAAGATGTACGCCGCGGACGGCACGGTCTCCAAGTTCCCGCTGTACTACGACAACTACTTCGTGCCGCGCGGGTACGCCTTCATCGCCGCCGATCTGCCCGGCACCAGCCGGTCCACGGGCTGCGAGGACGTCGGCGGCACCGAGGAGGTGCAGGGCGCCAAGGCGGTCATCGACTGGCTGAACGGCCGGGCCACCGGTCGCAACGCCGCGGGCGCGGTGGTCAGCGCGACCACCTGGAGCACCGGCAAGGTGGGCATGATCGGCAAGTCGTGGGACGGCACGGTCGCCAACGCGGTCGCGGCCACCGGCGTGCCGGGCCTGGCGACCATCGTCCCGATCGGGGCGATCTCCAGCTGGTACGACTACAACCGGGCCAACGGCATGGTCAACCCGAGGGTCAGCTCGGTGCCCAGCCTGCACAACACGGTCAACGGCCGCCCGTCGGGCACCTGCACGGCGGTGTCGAGCGCGCTGAGCAGCGGCCACGCCGCGAGCACCGGCAACTACAACTCGTTCTGGGCCGCCCGCAACTACGTCACCTCGGCCGCGTCGGTGCGCGCCAGCGTGTTCGTCGTGCACGGCATGAACGATCTCAACGTGCAGGGCGTCCACTTCGGGCAGTGGTGGGACGCGCTGGCCGCGAACAACGTGCCGCGCAAGATCTGGCTGTCCCAGGAGGGCCACGTCGACCCGTTCGACTTCCGGCGCTCGGCCTGGGTGTCCACCCTGCACCGCTGGTTCGACTACTGGCTGCTGGGCATCGACAACGGGATCATGAGCGAGCCGATGGCCGACGTGGAGCGGGCCGCCGACGTGTGGCAGACCAGCGCGCTGTGGCCGCCGTCGGGCACCGCGACGGTCAACTACGTGCTGCAGGGCACCGGCAACCCGGGGGTGCTGGCGTCGTCCGGCGCGGGCTCGGGCAGCCTGTCGCTGACCGACACGCCGTCGCTGACCGAGGCCAACGCGGTCAGCTCGCCGACGACCGCCCGCACCGGCCGCAAGGTGTACCAGACGCCCGTGCTCGCCTCGGACCTGCGCATCTCCGGCACCCCGACGATCACGCTGCGGGTCCGGTCGAGCAAGGCGACGACGACGCTGACCGCGAAGCTCGTCACCTACGGCACCGCCACCCGGGTCAACTACCGCAGCTCGGGTGAGGGCATCAGCACGCTGACCAGCCAGACGTGCTGGGGTTCGTCGTCGAGCACCGACGACGCCTGTTACAAGGACACGGCGAAGGTGGTGTCGAGCGCGGCGTACCAGGTGCTGTCGCGGGGCTGGATGGACGGCCAGCACCGCGACTCGCTGACCGGCACCACCGCGATGAACACCAGCACCTACTACACGATCACGTGGAAGCTGCGCCCGATCGACCAGGTCATCCCGGCCGGGCAGCGGCTCGGGGTGGTGCTGACGCTCACCGACGCGGAGTTCGTGTCGGCGCACTCGACCGGGGCGACGGTCACCGTCGACCTGGCCGGCAGCGTGCTGAAGCTGCCGATCGCCCCCGCCGGGGCGCTCGCGCCGTCGGCGTCGGCCTACGGCACGGACGCGCCGTCCGTGATCTACGACGGCACGGTGAGCCCGCTGGCGGGCACCCGCTTCCAGTGACCGGCGGCGGGACCGCGCTCACCCTCGGAGCGCGGTCCCGCCTCAATTCCCGGTATGCGCCCTACCGTCCTGTTTCTGCCCCTATAGTTGCGTCGTTTCACGCGTCGTTTCGGGGGTACTGTTCATCAGGTGCATCCCTTGCGCGAGTCCGAACGGAGTCCGGCGCACCGTGGCGACAGCCCGGTGGCGAGCGGCCCGGCCGCCCGGACCTCGATCCTGCGGCCGCTCGACGCGATCGTCCTCGGCTTCCTGGCGGTGGCCGCGACACTGGTGGCGATCGGCCACGACCACGTGCCCCGCTGGCCGCTCTACCTCGCCGGGTACGCCGCCACGGCGGCCGTGGTCGGCGCACTGCTCGCCGCGTACGCCCGGCGGCCGCACGACCGGGTGCTGACCGCGCTGCGGCTGAGCTACCCGCTCGTGGTCGCGCCGGTGGTCTACACCATGACCGGTGGCACCGTGCTGGCCCTGCGCGGCCGGTACCTCGACGCCGCGATGAACCGGTTCGAGTCCGGCGTCTGGGGTGGACACCCCGCGCTGTGGCTGGACGCGATCGTGTCGCGGCCGCTCACCGAGCTGTTCTACGCCTGCTACGTCAGCTACTACCTCTACATCGTGGTCCCGCCGGTGCTGCTGCTCCTGCGCCGCCGCCTGGCCGACCTGGAGCGGCTGGTGACCACCGTCGCCGCCGCCGTGTACACCTGCTACCTCGGGTACCTGGTGGTGCCGGTGCGCGGTCCGGTCCACTCGCTGGCCGGGCAGCTCGACCCGCCCGTGCTGACCGGCTACCTGCTCGCCCCGGCGCAGCAGCTGCTCATGGCGCACGCCGACCCGGCCGGCACCGCCTTCCCCTCGGCCCACGTGGCCGGGGCGTGGGCGGTGTGCCTGGCGGTCCGCCGGATCCAGGGCCGCGCCGCGTTCCGGTGGCTGCTGCCGCTCACCATCGGGCTGACGCTGTCGGTCGTGTACACCCGCTATCACTACACCGCCGACGTCGCCGCCGGGCTCGCGGTCGCCTTCGCCGCCGACCGGGCGGTGACCCGCTGCCTTGCCCGACAACTTGTGGGTTGTCGGGACAACCCACAAGTTGTCGCTTGCCGCAAGAGTGACACCGCGGTGGTCGGCGCAGGCTCCACGATCGGCAGCGGCACCGTCGCCCCCCGGGCCGCCTCCCTCTATTCCGGACGCGACGCCACGCCGACGTTGCAGGACGATCACAAAACTGTTTCGCGTCGCAACGAAATGTCGTAGGTGTGTGCGACCCTTGAGCCCAGCACGTGATCCGAGGCGGTGGCCGTCATGCGTGTACGCGCTCGCAAGATCCTCATCGACATCTCCGCCATGCTCCTGTGCGGCGTCCTCGCCGGGGTGATCGTGGCCGCCGCCGCGTTCCCCGCGCTGGCGCTGACCGGGTTCGCCGCGCAGATCGGCGGCCACGAGCTCGGCCGGCTCCCCGACGACCTGATGACCAGGAGCTCGCCTCAGCTCAGCTACGTCTACGCCAGCAACGGCACCACGCTGCTGGCGACCATGTACGACGAGAACCGGCGCGACATCGCGCTCGCCGAGGTCCCGCTGATCGTGCGGCAGGCGGTGCTGGCCGCCGAGGACCAGAACTTCTACAAGCACATCGGCGTCGACGTGAAGGGCATCGCGCGGGCGTTCATCGCCAACAAGCGGGCCGGCACGGTGGAGCAGGGCGCCTCGACGCTGACCATGCAGTACGTCCGGCTGTCCATCTCGTACTCGGCGACCACCGCGCAGGAGGTCGTGGACGCGACCGAGGACACCGCCTGGCGCAAGATCCGCGAGATGCGGTACGCGCTGGCGATCGAGGAGCAGCTGTCCAAGGACCAGATCCTCGAGGGCTACCTGAACACGGCGTACTTCGGCAACCGCGCCTACGGGATCTTCGCGGCGGCGAAGGTGTACTTCGACAAGCAGCCCAAGGATCTCACCGTCGCCGAGGCCGCGTTCATCGCGGCGCTGGTGAAGTTCCCCGGCGACTTCGACGCCGAGACCCTGAAGGGCAAGGACCTGGCCGTCGCCCGGCGTGACTACGTGCTGGACGAGATGGTGCAGGCCAAGATGCTGACGCCGGAGCAGGGCGCCATGGCCAAGGCCGAGCCGCTGAAGGTGGTCGGCGCCAACACCGCCAACGGCTGCGTGGAGGCCGCCAACATCAAGTGGGGCTTCTTCTGCGACTTCTTCCAGCGCTGGTGGACCCAGCAGGAGGTGTTCGGCACCACGCCGTACGAGCGCGAGCGGCAGCTCAAGTCCGGCGGCTACCGGATCATCAGCTCGCTGGACCCGACCACGCAGGCCGCCATGGACCGCAGCATCGACCGCTCCCTCAACCGCAACCCGGACCTCGACGGCGGCCGGTGGAAGTGGAAGTCCGACGCGGTCATGCTGGCCGCCGTGGAGCCCGGCACCGGCAAGGTGCGCGGGCTGGCGACCAACCGCAACTTCCGGCTGGACAGCAAGACCAAGCCGACCAACGGCAAGCACTCCAACCCGGCGCTGGCCCGGCGCGGCATCCGTGGCAGCTACCCCAACACCACCAACCCGCTGCTGACGGGCGGCCCGGACCTCGGCGGATACCAGGCCGGCTCGGTCATGAAGATCTTCACGCTGGTCTCGGCGCTGGAGAAGGGCTACCCGCTCAACTACAACATCAACACGCGGGCGCCGTACGTGTCGCGCACCCGGATCACCGGCAGCCCGAGCTGCGGCGGCTACTGGTGCCCGACCAACTCCGGCGGCCGGGGCTGGGGCACGCAGAACATGTGGACCGGCTTCGGCAACTCGGTCAACACCTACTTCGTGCCGCTGTTCGAGCGGGTGGGCGGCGCCCGGGTCATCGACACCGCCAAGCGCCTCGGCCTGACCTTCTACGACAACCCGCGCACCCCGATGGACGACGCGTACTGGGCCAACGAGCGCCCCGAGCTGTGGGGGCCGTTCACGCTCGGCGCGTCCGACCACACCCCGCTGCAGATCGCCAACGCGTTCGCGACGCTGGCCGCCGACGGCGTCTACTGCGAGCCGATCCCGGTCGAGAAGATCGTCAACCGGGACGGCGAGGAGCTGGCCGCGGGCGACCCGCGCTGCCGGCAGAACATCCCCGTCGACGTGGCGCGCGCCGCGATCGACGCGGCCCGCTGCCCGCTGGGCGACCAGTCGCTCTACGGCCGCTGCAACGGCACCACGGCGCGCGACTCCAAGGAGATCATCGGCAAGCACATCGCCGGCAAGACCGGCACCACCGACGACTCCAAGTCGGTGACGCTGACCATCACCACGAAGCTGCTGGCGATCAGCGGATTCCAGACCGATCCGGACTGGGCGCAGGTGAGCACGCACAAGATGTCGCACCGGGTGATCAACCCGGCGGTGCAGTACGCCATGCGCGACGCCATGCGGGGCAAGCCGAACACCCAGTTCAGCAAGCCGAGCAGCAACCGGCTGGTGTTCGGCACCGGCCGGGCGTCGCCCTGACGGCGCGGCGGCGCCGGTCCGCGGTCAGCCGCGGTTCGGCAGGCGCACCACGCTGACGAAGAAGTCGTCGATCTGCTTGACCACCGAGATGAACCGCTCGAAGTCCACCGGCTTGGCCACGTACGCGTTGGCGTGCAGCTGGTAGCTGCGCAGCACGTCCTCCTCGGCCTGCGAGGTGGTGAGCACCACGACCGGGATGCGGCACAGGTCGGGGTCGTTCTTGATCTCGGCGAGCACCTCGCGCCCGTCCCGCCGGGGCAGGTTCAGGTCGAGCAGGATCAGGTCCGGCACGGCCGCGTCGGCGAACTCGCCCTCGCGGCGCAGGTACGCCAGCGCCTCCACGCCGTCGCTGACGACGTTGAGGGTGTTGCGCATCTTGTACTCCTCGAACGCCTCCCGCGTCATGAGCACGTCGCCCGGGTCGTCCTCGACCAGCAGCACGGTGATCGGGCGGTCGTCGGCGGAGATCATGCGGTCAGCTCCTTGTGCGGGGTCGGCACCGTGAGCGATTCCGCACCGGTGTTCTCTGCCACGGGCAGCGAGAACAGTATGGCAGCGCCCTCGGTGCGGGTGGCGTCGACCCAAATGCGGCCGCCGTGGTACTCCACGATCTTCTTGGCGATCGCCAGCCCCATTCCAGTGCCCGGGTAGGCGTCCTTGGCATGCAGCCGCTGGAAGATGATGAAGATCTTCTCGGCGAACTCGGCCTCGATGCCGATGCCGTTGTCGGCGACCGTGATCTCCCACGCGTCGCCGTCGCGGCGGGCGCTCACCTCGACCCGCGGCGGCACGTCCGGGTTGCGGAACTTCAGCGAGTTGCCGATCAGGTTCACCAGCAGCGTCCCGAGCAGCGCCTCCTCGCCCGCCACGGTGGGCAGGCCGGACCACGTGATGGCGTCGGCGCCGTACCGGTCCTCGACGTTGAGCTGCGCGGCCACCTCGGTCATCACCGCGTCCAGCGACACCGGCTCGAACCCGCTGGTGTTGCGCCCGATCCGGGAGAACGCGAGCAGGTCGTTGATGAGCCGCTGCATGCGCTGCGCGCCGTCCACCGCGAACAGGATGTACTGGTCGGCCCGCTCGTCGAGCTGCCCCGCGTACCGGCGCTGCAGCAGCTGGCAGAAGCTCGCCACCTTGCGCAGCGGCTCCTGCAGGTCGTGCGAGGCGACGTACGCGAACTGCTCCAGGTCACGGTTGGAGCGGGTCAGCTCGGCCGCCTGCGCCTGCAGCTGCTGGTTGACCAGCTCCACGGCCTGCCGGGCCTCGCGCACCTCGCGCAGGTCACTGGCGATCTGCCGGCGCATCGTCTCGACGTCGCGCGCCAGCGCCTCCAGCTCCGGCGCGCCGTCGATGGAGATCTTCGTGTCGTAGGCGCCCCGGGCCACGTTGCGCACCTGCGCCGCGAGCGCGGTCACCGGGACGGTCACCATCCGGTTGATCATGATCACCAGGCCGACGCCCAGCACGACCACGACGGCGCCGGCCGCGATCAGCAGCACCACCAGCCGCTCGCTGCTGGACTGCACGTCGGCCACCGCCGCGTTGCGCAGCGTGACGATCTGCTCCTGCAGCCGGGCCACCTCGGCGCGCGCCTGGTCGAACCGCTCCTTGCCGCTGACCTGGCCGAGCAGCTCCTGCGCCGCGTCCGGACCGGCGTCCCGGGCCTTGGTGATCACGGGCTCGGCCACCTGGGTGCGCCAGGTGGCCGCGGTCAACCTCGCCCGCTCCAGCTGGCCCCGCACCGCGGGCTCGTCGGCCAGCAACGGGATCATGGAGGCGTAGAGCGCCTCCTCCTCCTCGCGGCCGCTGCGGTAGGGGGCGAGATCGGCGGTGTCTCCGCTGAGCGCGTAGCCGCGCATGCCGGTCTCCTGGTCGACCAGCGAGATGTTCAGCCGCTCGCTGCTCAGCCGCAGCACACCCGTCTTGTTCAGCACCGCGTCGAGCTGCTCGCGGTTGACGGCGGCCAGCGCCGTCGCGGCCAGCGCCAGCAGTGCCAGCAGCACCGCCGCGGTGCCGGTCAGGGCCGTCACGCGGGCCCGCAGTGACCAGCCGCGGGGGTGGCTCCACTTCACGCTCTTGATCACGGATTCGATTCCTTACTCAGCAGAACGATCGCCACATCGTCGGCCAGCGGACCGCCGTTGAGCGTCTCGGCCTCGCCGACCAGGCTCGCCGGCAGCCGCTCCATCGACTCCCCGCGGGTGAGGCGGCCCGCGCACAACCCGCGCAACCCGTCGTCACCGAGCCGCTCACCGCCGACCCCAACCCGGCCCTCCACCAGGCCGTCGGTATACAGCAGCAGGGACCAGTCCTCGCCCAGCGCCACCTCGGCCCGCTCCCGGGGTGCGTCGCCCAGCCCGAGCAGCAGCCCGTACGGCGCCTCGACCTCGGCCACCCGGCCGCCCGACAGCAGCAGCGGCGGCGGATGGCCCGCCAGCCAGAACGACGCCGCCTCGGCCGCCAGGTCGATGCGGACCACCGCCATCGTGGCGAACGTGCTCGGGTGGCTGCGCTCGCTGGACAGCACCTGCTCCATCGCGGCGAGCGTCTGCTCCTGCGGCACGCCCGCCAGGGTCAGCGCACGCCAGGCCACCCGCAGCTCGACGCCCAGCGCCGCGCCGTCGACATCGTGGCCGCTGACGTCGCCGATCATCGCGTACACCGTCTCCGGGCAGGTCTGCACCACGTCGAAGAAGTCCCCGCCCAGCAGCGCCTCGTAGCGGCCGGGCCGGTAGAACGTGTGCACGGCCAGCCGGTCGGTGGTCATCAGCGGCTGCGGCAGCAGACCGCGCTCCAGCCGCGCCGACTCCGCCTGCCGCAGCTCCACCTCACGCAGCCGCCGCGCGTTCTCCTCGGCGTACTTGCGCTCGACGGCGTACTGCACCGAGCGCTCCAGCAGGGCGCCGTCCACCTGGCCCTTGACCAGGTAGTCCTGCGCGCCCTCGCCGACCGCGCCGATGCCGACGTGAGCGTCCTGCTGCCCGGTCAGCACGCAGACGGCCGTGCCCGGCGCCTCGGCCAGAACCCGGCGCAGCCCGTCGATGCCCTGCGCGTCCGGCAGCCCGAGGTCCAGCAGGATGCAGTCGACGTCGGCCAGCAGCGGCCGCGCCTCGCGCAGGCTGCGCACCACGGTGAGCTGGATCGCGGCGTCCTGCTCCCGCAGCAGCTCCTCGACCAGGAAGGCGTCGCCCTCGTCGTCCTCGACGAGCAGCACCCGCAGCCGGGTCAGCCGCGCCGGTCCGCGTGGCTGCGCCGGCACGGGTGCAGCGGTGAACATGGATGTCCTACTTCCGACGCCGCAGGGTGGGGTGAACGCGGGTTCCAGGCAACGCACGCCGATCATGCCTGCGGCGAGCCTGGTTGCACAACTTATGCATCCCGCAGGTACTAACCTCACCGCACCGCTTGAAACATCCCTGCACCGGGGGTGCCCATCTCGGTCACCGCGCTGACCGCAGCCCCAGGACCTGACCGGGCCACAACCTGCGCACCTGCCCCGCGTGCGGTCCGCTGACCAGCTCGACCACGGGCATCCCATGATCGGGGTCGACACCCACGACGACGCCGTACGCGCCGGGACCGTCGTCGACGCGCACCTCGCTGCCGAGCACGACCCTGCTGCCGTCGGCCACGAACCACTGGGGCTCGTTGCGTGCCCCGTCACCGCCGCTCCGGGCGGCGCAGGCCATCAATGATCATAGTAAGGAGCCGCGTGTCCTCCCGGGCCCAAGCGGTCGCCGCGCTGAATCGCGTGATCGCGTCGACGTCGGCCGGCGCTGCCGGTTCCTCCTCCTGACAGGTGACCAGCTGCCGGGTCGCGTCCTGGTCGGCCCGGCCCGCAAGGCGCATGAGCTTCGTGAAGAGCATGGCTCAAGCACACGGCACGCCCGCCCGGCGGGGTAGCCACCCGATGCGGACGGCGGCCCTGTCCTCATCGTGACTGCCTCGCCCACACGCGGGTGTCGGCGGCTCGCTCCACAATCGACTGATGGTGGTCTCCGACGACGGGGAGGGCGGATGGGGCAGAAACCGGGGGAGCTGGAGCCGACCCGATCTGCGCTGCACTACTTCGGGGCAGAGGTGAGACGCCTGCGCACGGCGCGCGGCCTGTCCCAGGCCGAACTCGGCCGTCTGCTCTACCAGCACCGCGACCTGGTTCGCAAGATCGAGACGGCGCAGCGCCTGCCCAGTGAGGAGTTCGTCGGACGGTGCGACGACGCCCTCGACGCCCGTGGCGCGCTGCGGCGGATGTGGCCGATGCTCGTCCGTGAGCGGAGGTTGCGCCGTGGCGGCGATCCGGCCGGCTCCGGATACCACTCCGAGGCGTCGGACCGTCCGGTGCTGGACTGGCTGCTGGCCCCGGACACCTCCCGGCGCGGTCGCGCCGACACCGAAGCCTCCCTCTCCGCGCGTCAGACCCTGCGCAGCCTTCGCGAGCTCGATCACGCCTGCGGTGCCGGAGCCGCGTACACCGCCGTCGCGGGCGTGCTGGAGGACGGGCTCGACGAGGTCGTCGCCGCCAGCCCGGAAGTGGCCACCGGGCTGCTCGAACTGGCCGGCTACGAAGCGGTGGACCTCGGCGCGGACGGCGTGGCACAACGGCACTACCTGCGGGCACTGGAGGTCGTCGGGGCCACCGGCGACCGTCTGTACGGCGGCTACATCGTCGGCGTGAGCCTCGCCCATCTCGCGTTGCACTGCGGTGACGCCGAGCAGGCGATCCGGCTCGCCACCGCCGCGCTGCAGGGCACCGAGCGGCACGCCGGGCCCGGCACCCGCGCCGCCTTCCGGACGGTCCTCGCCCGGGCCCACGCCCGCCGCGGTGACGAGCGTGCCTGCATGGCGTCGCTACAGGAGGTGGACGCCGACCTGTCTCGCCGCTCAGCCGGTGAGGAACCGGGCTGGATCGGCTACTTCGGCGAGGCCGACCTCGCCGACGAGAAGGCGCACTGCTTCTTCGACCTGGGCAGGTTCGACCTCGCCCAGCAGGAGGCGTCGCGCGCGCTGCGGCTGCTCGAACCGATGCGCGTACGCCGCCGGGCGATCGACGCCGCGCTCCTGGCGTCGTGCCTGGCCCGCATGGGAGACCTGGAGCAGGCCTGCGCTGCGGGCCACGTGGCCGTCCGGCAGGCGCGAGCGACCGCGTCGTTCCGCGCCAAGCATCGCGTGGCGCTGATGATGGCGGAGCTGCACCGGCACGGGCACCTGCCCGAGGTGAAGGAGCTGGCCGAACTGGTCCGGGCCACGCTGCCCACGTCGACCGCGGCAGGTCAGGGCGCGGCCACGCGCCCGAGCACGGCTCGATAGGCGGCCAGCTCCGCGTGCAGTGCCGTGGCCAGGGCATCCGGCGCGCTCAGGTAGTGGCCGACACCCGGCAGCCGCAAGAACCCGTGCAGCAGGCCACGGCGGGCCAGCGCCCCGGCGAGCGCCGTGACGTCGGCGATCGGCGCGACCGTGTCGTCGTCACCGTGGATGAGCAGCGCCGGTGCGGTGAACCGCGACGGCAGCACCTTCGCGTCGGCGGACGACAGGATCGTGGCGTGCGGCCGCTGGAACCGGGGCGCGGTGTGCGCCCACCGCTGCGGGTCCACGATCGCGGAGCGGGCCACGGCCAGCGCGAACGGCCCGTCTTCGCAGACGGCACGCAACGCCGTGTAGCCGCCCGCGCTCGCACCGGAGATGAACAGCCCGCCGGGACGAGCCCGGCCGGTGTCGAGCAGATGCTGCGCGACCGCGCGGCAGTCCTCGACGTCGAGAATCCCCCACTGGCCGTCGAGCGCCTTGCGGAACGCCCTGCCGTACCCGGTGCTGCCGCGGTAGTCGACGTCGGCGACCCCGAAGCCGTTGCGGACGAAGAACTGCACCTCCTCGTCGAGCCGGAAGGCGCTGTGGTGCGTCGGCCCGGGATGCGGGCGCACGATCACCGGAGCCGTACTCTCGGCGCGGGGCGGGTGGAACAGCACGGTCACCAGGGCGTCTCCCGAGCTGATCCGCATGATCTCCGGCACCGCGACGGCCGTGGCGGGCGCCCGGTCCCCGGCGCGGATCACCTTCACTCCGTCGGAGCCGTCCGTGGCGACCAGGGCGACTTCGAGATCCCGGTCGGGCGAACCGCCGATGAGCGCCACACGATCATCGACAGCGGCCAGGTAGGGCTTGATGGAGGTGTACGGCAGCTCCACCGGTCGTACGGTCCCGGCGGCCTCGACTACGAAGAGGCGGTGCAGCGGACCGGTCTGCGCCGTGAGCGCCACCCGGCCTCCGCCGACGAAGGCGTAGTTGAGGTAGTCCAGCTCCCAGGGTGCGGCGGCGCAGTCGGCGCGCATCGGCGCGACGGGTTCGGTGCGCCCGGCACGCCAGCGGTAGAGGTTCCACCAACCGGTCCGGTCCGACATGAAATAGAGGAAGCCGTCCGGTGCCCAGCGCGGCTGGACCGCAGACTCGTGCGGACCGCCGGCAATCCGCGTGGCGTCGCGGGCCACGCCGGATTCGTGCCGCGCCACCCAGACCTCGCTGGAGTCCCAGGGGACGGTGCCGCCCTCCCACCGGGTCCATGCCAAGCGGCCGCCGTCGAGGACGGCTGATCCCAGGAACGGGGCCTCCACGACGACGGACTCGGGCGGACCCGCGGGGTCGACGATGACGAGCTGGTCGTGGGTCGCGGTCTCACGCACGCACAGGAGAAGGCCGTCTCCGCCGCTCAGCCCGCCGTGGCGGTGCGGCGAGCCGGTCAGCCGCACGCCCGAGTCGGCATGCCACACCTGCCCGTCGGACTCCCGCACCACCCAGGTGCCCGAGTCCGTGCCGACGAAGGCGCCGCCGCCGTAGGCATGCACGTCGCTGCCGATCGGCACGGTGCCCAGGACCGTCCCACGCGACGGCGTCCAGGTGGCCAGGACGCTGTGGCCCGATGCGGGGTCGCGCTCGACCCACTGCAGACCGGACGGGGTGGCGGCCAGGCTGTCGTAGCGGGCCGATGTCCGCGCCGCCCACCCGGTGGCCGCAGCCGCGCCGTCACTCACCGGCTCATCCGATCACAGCCCGGGGACCGAGGTCGAGCGCCGTTCGTCCGCGGCCCATGCGGACCAGCCTTCGGTCCGCTTGGCGCTCCTGGAGAATCCGCTGCCCATGGGCGTGAATGGTTCCCGTGGCCCTGTCGCCGTACCGCCGGAGGTGCTGCGGTGGCAGGTGCCGGGCGGGCTCACGCACCCATCTCCCATGGCCGTCCTGAGCCCGCCCTCCACATCACCCGCCGCGCCGCCGAAGGCGGTAGGAAGATCGTCGATTTCGGTCAGAAAGTGCGTTAGGACCTCACTTTCTGACCGAAATCGGCGATCCCCCCGTCACGAGGCCGCACCACCCTCCATCCGCTCGCGAAGGGTGCGGGGGCGCAGGTCGGTCCAGTTGGCCTCGACGTACGCCAGGCACGCGTCGCGGGTGTCCTCGCCGAACACGGTGCGCCAGCCCGCCGGGACGGCCGCGAACGCGGGCCACAGCGAGTGCTGGTCCTCGTCGTTGACGAGCACGAGGTAGCGGCCGTCGGCGTCTTCGAACGGGTTGGTCATCGGTTCTTCTCCTGTGCGTCGGTGCCGGCCGGGGCCGGCGGGAACAGCTCGGACAGTGTGCGGGTCGGGTCGGCCACCGCCGCCGACAGCAGCGACACCAGGTCGGCCGCGATCCGCTCGGCGGTGGGCCGGTCGAAGCGGGCCGTGGCGTACTCCAGCTCCACGTGCACCGGGGCGTCCCCGGCGGGCTCGTAGAAGCTGACGGTCAGCTCGGCCCGCACCGTGCCGGTGGGGATCTGGTCGAAACGCAGCCCGGCGCCGCCGAGCCGGGCCTCCTCGTGGTGCACCACCATCACCCGCGGCCCGTGCGTGCCCGGCGCGACGGCGTCGAGCACGGCCGCGAACGGCACGTCCTGGTGGTCGAGCGCGGCCAGGTCGGCGGCGCGCACCCGGCCCAGCAGCTGCGTGAACGGCGGGTCGCCGGCGGTGTCGGTGCGCAGCACGACGGTGTTGTAGAAGCAGCCGGCCAGGTCGGCCAGCGCCTCCTCGGTCCGGCCGGCGGCGAGGCTGCCGATCGGCAGGTCGGTGCCGCAGCCATACCCGGTGAGCAGCGCCGCGAACGCGGCCTGCACCACCATGAACATGCTGGTGCCGCTGCGCCCGGCCAGCTCGTCGACGCCCCGGTGCAGCGCCGCGTCGAGCCGGAACGCGACCGTCTCGCCGCGCCGCGACACCGCGCCGCCGCGCGGACGGTCCGCGGGCAGGTCCAGGTCCGGCATCCCGGCCAGCGTGTCCCGCCAGTACGCGAGCTGGCGCGCGTGCCGGCTCGCCGGGTCGGCGGGGTCGCCGAGCAGGGCGTACGCCCAGCGCGTGTAGTCGGCGTAGCTCACCGGCAGCGGCGCCCACTGCGGTGCGAGGCCCGAGATCCGGGCGTCGTACGCGGTGGCGAGATCGCGCAGCAGGGGCACCACGGACCACTCGTCGACGCCGAGGTGATGCGCGGTGAGCAGCAGCGCCCTGCCCGGCACGCCGTGCTCGTCGGCGCCGATGACCAGCCGGGCCCGCAGCGGCGGGTGGCCGGTCAAGTCGATGGTCTCCCGGGCCAGCGCGTCGAGGCGGCGGGCCAGCGGGGTGCCGTCGTCGGCGACCGGCTCCAGCACCCGCTCCGGCAGCGCGCCGCGGGGCACGCCGTCGTCGCCGTACCCGGTGTGCAGCGGCTTGTGCCGGGTCACCACGTCGTGCAGGGCCGCGTCGAGCGCGACCACGTCCAGCTCGGCCGCGGGCACGGCGAACGCGATGTCCCAGCCGGGCGCGGTCACCGCCCGGTGCAGCCGCCACGGGTGCTGCTGCACCGGCGCGAGCCGGTCGGCGAGACCGGCGCCCGGCCGGGACGCCACCAGCGCGGGCCGGTCGGCGGCCGCGGCGCCCTCCAGGCGCCCGGCCAGCTCGGCGACCGTCGGGGCGTCGAAGACGTCCCGCACCGCGAGCTGCGCACCCAGCACGGTGCGGATCCGCCCGATCAGGCGCATCGAGGCCATGGAGTGGCCGCCGAGGGCGAAGAAGCTGTCGTGCACGCCGACCTGGGGCAGGCCCAGGATCTCGGCGAACAGCTCCGCGAGCTGGTGTTCGCGGGCGGTCGCGGGCTTGGCGTCGCCGGCCAGCGAGCCCCAGTCCGGCGCGGGCAGCGCCTTGCGGTCCACCTTGCCGTTCGGGTTGACCGGCAGCGGCCCGTCGAGCACCACCACCAGCGACGGCACCATGTACTCGGGCAGCACCGCGCCGACGTGCGCGCGCAGCACGGCCGGGTCGGCGGGGCCGTCCGGCGACACGTACGCCACGAGCCTGGTGGTGTCGCCGGTGCGGTCGGCCACGACGGCGGCCTGCCGGACGGACCCGTGCCCGGCCAGCACCGCCTCGATCTCGCCCGGCTCGATCCGAAAGCCGCGGATCTTCACCTGGTTGTCGACCCGGCCGAGGAAGTCGATCGTCCCGTCGGCCTGCCAGCGGGCCCGGTCGCCGGTACGGTACATCCGCGCCCCCGGCCCGGCGAACGGGTCGGCGACGAAGCGCTGCGCGGACAGCCCCGGCTTGCCGAGGTAACCGCGAGCCAGGCCGCGGCCGCCGACGTACAGCTCGCCGACGACGCCGACCGGCACCGGGCGCAGCCGCTCGTCCAGGATGTACGCGACGGTGTTCGGGTCGGGGCGGCCGATCGGCACCGGCGCGTCCCACTCCGGCACCGCGCGCCACAGCGTCGAGTTGACCGTGGCCTCGGTGAGGCCGTACGCGGCGAACAGCTTCAGGTGCCCGGCCCAGCGGTTGATCAGGCCCGGTGGCACCGTCTCCGTGCCGACCAGCACGCACAGCCCCTCGGGCAGGTCGGCGTCGGGCGGCAGGATGGAGACCAGCGACGGCGGCAGGATCGCGTGCGTGACGCCGTGCGTGTAGAGCAGCTCGGACAGCGCCGGACCGGGCACCCGGGCCTCGTCCGGCGTGATGACCAGCGCGGCGCCGGTGCACAGCGCCATCGACACCTCGAACGCGAACACGTCGAAGCCGATCGAGGCGAACTGCAGCACCCGGCTGCCCTCCGTGACGCCCATCGGGTCCACCGCGGTCTCGACCAGGCTGCCGATGCCCTCGTGCGACACGGTGACGCCCTTCGGGCGGCCGGTCGAGCCGGAGGTGTAGATGACGTACGCGGCGTGGTCCAGCCCGGACGGCGGCGGCACCACCGGCCGCACCGGCGTCTGGTCGGTGACCTCGTCGAGCACCAGCACCGGGGCCGCCGTCCCGGGCAGCAGGTTGCGGGCCTTGCCGGTGGTCAGCACCAGTGCCGCGCCCGAGTCCTCGATCATGTACGCGAGCCGGTCGGCCGGATGGTTCAGGTCCAGCGGCAGGAACGCCGCCCCGAGCCGGTTGACCGCGAGCACGGCGACGATCGTCTCCAGCGAGCGGGGCACCGCGACGCCGACCACGCTCTCGGGGCGTACCCCCTTGGCGGACAGCGCCCGCGCGAGACGGCCGGCGCGCGCGGCGAGCTCGATGTAGGAGACCTCGCGCTCGCCGTCGATGACCGCCACCGCCTCGGGGGCCCGCGCCACCCGCAGCGCGAACGCCTCGGGCAGGGTCAGCTCCGCGACGGTCCGCGCGGTGTCGTTGAAGCCGCGCAGCACCCGCTCCCGCTCGCCGTCGACCAGCAGCTCCACGTCGGCCAGCGGCCGGTCCGGGTCGGTGCCGACCTGCTCGGCGAGCGCGGCCAGGCGGCGGCCGAGCAGCTCGACCGTGCCGTGGTCGAACATGGCGGCACGGTAGGTGAGCAGGCAGTCCAGCTCCCCCGCCGGGCCGTCGAGCAGCTCCACGACCAGGTCGAACCGGGCCGTGGTGACGGCCGGCGGCTCGTCGGCGCAGCGCAGCCCGGCCAGGCCGGACCACTCCCGCACGTGGTTGCGGTGCACCACCATGACCTGGAACAGCGGGTTGCGCCCCGGCAGGCGGGCCGGGTTGACCGCCTCGACCACCGCGTCGAACGGCACGTCCGCGTGGGCGAACGCGGCCAGGTCGGTCTCGCGCACCCGGGCCAGCAGCGCGGTGAACGACGGTGACCCGGTCAGGTCGGTGCGCAGCACCAGCGTGTTGACGAAGAACCCGACCAGGTCGTCCAGGCCCTCCTCGCCGCGCCCGGCGATCGGCGCGCCGAGCGGCAGGTCGTCGCCCGCGCCGAGCCGGTGCAGCAGCGCCGCCGACAGGGCGTGCGCCACCATGAACATGCTCGCGCCCGAGCGGGCCGCCACCTCCCGCAGCCGGGCCGCCGTGGCGGCGGGCAGGCTCAACGACACCGAGCCGCCCCGGGCGTCCGGCTCGGCCGGGCGGGGCCGGTCGGCGGGCAGGGTCACCTCCTCCGGCGCCCCGGCCAGCGCCTGCCGCCAGTACGCGAGCTGCCGCGCGGCGAGGCTGTCCGGGTCGGACGCGTCGCCGAGCAGGTCACGCTGCCAGAGCGTGTAGTCGGCGTACTGCACCACGAGCGGCGTCCAGCCCGGCGCCGCCCCGGCGAGGCGTGCCTCGTAGGCGGTGGCCAGGTCGCGCAGGAACGGGCCGTCGGACCACTCGTCGGTCGCGATGTGGTGCAGCAGCAGCACCAGCACGTGCTCGTCCGGCCCGGCCGCGATCAGCGTGCCGCGCAGCGGCAGCTCGGCGGCCAGGTCGAACGGGCGGGCCACCGCCTCGGCGATCAGCTTGCCGAGGTCACCACGGACCGGTTCGAGCACCGGCCTCGCCTCATCCGGGGGCAGGATGCGCTGGGACGGCTCGCCCTCGACGGAGGTGAACACGGTGCGCAGCGACTCGTGTCGGGCCACCACGTCGTGCAGCGCGTCGTGCAGGGCGGCGCGGTCCAGCGGGCCGTGCAGGCGCATGACCAGCGGGAAGTTGTACGCCGCCGACGGTCCGGCGAGCTGGTCGAGCAGCCACAGCCGCTGCTGGGCGGCCGACAGCGGCAGCTCGCCCTCGCGCGGCCGGGCCGTCAGCTCGGCCCGCGCCGACGTCGCGGCGTCCGGGCTGATCCGGGCCGCGAGCTGCGCGACCGTCGGAGCCTCGAACAGGTCGCGGAGGGACAGCTGCGCGCCCAGCGCGGCGCGGGCCCGGCTGACCAGGCGGATCGCCAGCAGCGAGTGCCCGCCCAGGTCGAAGAACCCGTCGTCGACGCCGACCGCGGGCAGGCCCAGCAGCTGCGCGAACAGCTCGCACAGCGTCCGCTCGGTCTCGCTCACGGGCGGGCGGCTCGCCGCGCCGGTGCGCACCTCCGGCTTCGGCAGGGCGCGGACGTCGAGCTTGCCGTTGACGGTCAGCGGCAGCCGGTCCACGGCCATCAGCGCCGTGGGCACCATGTAGTCGGGCAGGGTCCGCTTGAGCTGCTCGCGCAGCGCGCGCAGCACGTCGTCGTCGGCGCCGTCCCAGCCGGGGCCGCGTACGACGTAGCCGGCCAGCCGCTTCGCGCCGTCCCCGGCGGAGTCCACGATCACCGCCGCGTGCGCGACGGCCGGGTGGGTGCCCAGCGCCGACTCGATCTCGCCCAGCTCGACCCGGTAGCCGCGGATCTTCACCTGGTCGTCGGTGCGGCCGAGGAAGTCGAGGTTGCCGTCGGGGCGGCGGCGCACCAGGTCGCCGGTGCGGTACATGCGCTCGCCGGGGGCGCCGTACGGGTCGGCGACGAAACGCTCGGCGGTCAGCCCGGCGCGCCGGTGGTAGCCGCGGGCCAGGCCGATGCCGGCGATGTAGAGCTCGCCGGGCGCGCCCGGCGGCACCTCGCGCAGCTGCGCGTCGAGCACGTACGCGCGGGTGTTCCAGATCGCGCGCCCCACGGTGGGGCTGTCGCTGTCGAGCGTGCCGCCGCCGAGCGTGTTGATGGTGTACTCGGTCGGGCCGTAGAGGTTGTAGCCCAGCGTGCCGGGGGTGTCCCGCAGCGCGGCCCACACCGCGTCGGAGACCGCCTCGCCGCCGAGCAGCACCAGCGGCGGCCGGTGCCGGCCCGGCCCGTCGGCGAGCAGCCCCTCCTCGATCAGGTGCTGGGCGTACGTCGGGGTCACGTTGACCACGTCGACGCCGTGCCGGTCGCAGTACGCCACCAGCGCGGGCGCGTCACGGCGCAGCTGCTCGTCGCAGACGTGCACCTCGTGCCCCTCGACCAGCCAGAGCAGCTCCTCCCACGACATGTCGAACGCGAACGACACCGTGTGCGCGATCCGCAGCCGGCGGCCCCCGGCGGCCTCGATCACCGGGTTGAAGATCGCCTCGCGGTGGTTGAGCTGCATGTTCGTCAGGCCGCGGTACGGCGTGACGACGCCCTTCGGGCGGCCCGTCGAGCCCGACGTGAAGATGAGGTACGCCGGGTGCTCCAGCCGCCCCGGCACCCCGGGTGCGAACCCGGGCCGCTCGGCGTCGGCCAGGTCACCGCCGTCGAGGGCGGCCAGCTCGGCCGCGACCGCCGGATCGTCCAGCAGCACGGGTTCGGCGTTGCCCGGCAGGCGGTCGGCGACCGTGGAGACGCTCAGCACGCACGACGGCGCGGTGTCCTCGATCATGAACCCGAGCCGCTCGGCGGGCAGGTCCAGCTCCAGCGGCAGGTACGCCGCGCCCGTGCGCAGCACCGCGAACAGCGCCACCACCATGTCGGCGGTGCGCGGCAGGGCCAGGCCCACCACCGTCTCCGGCCCCGCACCGCGGGCCAGCAGCAGCCGCGCCATCCGGTTGATCCGCGCGTCGAAAGCGGCGTAGGTCAGCCGCAGCTCGCCGTCGACCAGCGCGATCTCCTCCGGCGTCCGGGCCGCCTGCTCGGCGAGCAGGTCGGCGACGGTCAGTTCGCCGATGCCGTGCGCGACCCGCGCCCACTCGGCCTCCTGCTCGGCACGCTCGCCGGGCAGCAGCAGGTCCAGCTCCCGCACCGGCGCGTCCAGCCCGGCCACCAGCCGCTCCAGCACCAGCGCGAACCGGGCCAGCACGTCGCGTGCCGCGGCGCCGTCCACGATGTCGGGCCGGTGGTCGAGCCACATCCGGATCGCCCGCGCCGGGGTCACCACCAGCGTCAGCGGGTAGTGCGTGGCGTCCACGCCGTCGACGGCCTCGATGCCGTGCCGGGCCCGCAGGTTGGCAGTGGAGTCCTCGTCCACGAAGTTCTGCAGCACATAGAGCGTGTCGAACAGGGTCGCGTGCCCGCTGTCGCGCTGCACCTGGCCCAGCCCGACGTGGTCGTACGGCATCAGCGCCAGGCGCTGGTCCTGGACCCGGCGCAGCAGGTCGCCGACCCGCTCACCGGGCTGCGGCGCGACCCGCATGGCGACCGTGTTCAGGAACAGGCCGATGGTCTCCTCGACCCGCTCCACCTCGGAGTGCCGCCCGGCGACGGTCATGCCGAACACCACGTCGGCCCGCCCCGTCAGCGCGCCCAGGGTCAGGCCCCACGCCGTGGTCAGCACCGTGTTCAGGGTGAGCCCGTGCTCGCGCGCGGCCCCGCGGACGCGGTCGCTGAGCTGCTCGGACAGCACGCCGTCGACGCGCTGCGGCACCGCGGGGGCCGGGGTGCGGTCGGCCGGCCCGACCAGCGTCGGCTCGGCCAGGCCCGCCAGCGCCCGCTGCCAGGCCCGTGCCGCCTCCGCCTCGTCCTGCGCGGCCAGCCACGCCAGGTGGTCGCGGTACGACCCCGGCTCAAGCAGCCCGGCGGCGTCGCCGTCACGCTCGTACAGGGTGAACAGCTGCTCGACGAACAGCTCCTCGGACCAGCCGTCCCACAGGATCAGGTGGTGCGTGACGACCAGCCGGTCGCGGCCGTCCGGCAGCCGGATCAGCAGCATCCGGCACAGCGGCGGGCGGGCCAGGTCGAACCGGGCCACCCGGTCGGCGGCCATCAGCTCCGCGGTACGCGCCGCGGCCTGCTCGCCGCTCAGGCCCGTCAGGTCGGCCTCGACCAGCGGCAGCTCCAGCCCGTCCACGACGAACTGCACCGGCCGGCTCAGCCCCTCGCTGGTGAACCCGGCGCGCATCGCCGCGTTGCGGCCCAGCAGCACCGCACCGGCCCGGCGCAGCCGCTCCGCGTCCACCCGGTAGCCCAGGTCGAAGGCGTCCTGTCCGGTGTAGACGTCCAGGCTCGCGGCGTCGTAGCTGGCGTGGAAGAACAGGCCCTCCTGCAGCGGCGACAGCGGCCACACGTCGGCCACCGGCCCGGGGCTGACCGCGGCCAGCCGCGCCCGCTCCGCGCCGGTCAGCTCGACCAGCGGCGCCGTTTTCGACGCGGCAGCGGTTTGCGCGAGCGCGGTCAGCGCCTCGTGCCAGAGTCCGGTCAGCGCGTCGAGGTCGTCGGCGGTCAGGGTGCCGTCGGGCCAGGTCCAGGTGGTGGTGAGCACGGTGCCGTGCGGGCCCTCGGCCGCGACGACGTCGAGCTGCAACGGGTGCGACAGCGCCAGGCCGCCGTTGATCTCGCCGATCGCGGCCGACTCCGGGGCGGGCGTCCACGCCGCGCCGGTCGCGGCCGGGAAGCGGCCGAAGTAGTTGAACAGCACCTGCGGCGCGGCCATGCGGGCCAGCAGGGGCGCGCTCTGCGCGTTCAGGTGGCGCAGCATGCCGTGGCCGAGGCCGCCGTCGGGCACCGCCCGCAGCCGCTCGCCCGTCGCCGCGACCAGCGCGGCCAGGTCGCCACCGGCGTCAGGCAGGCGCACCGGCTGCACGCTGGTGAACCAGCCGACCGTCCGGGACAGGTCGAGCTCCGGTTCGAGCTGCTCCCGTCCGTGGCGCTCCACGTCGACGAGCAGCTCGCCGGTGGCGTACCCCCGGCGCTCGCGCCACCCGCGGACCGCCACCGCCAGCGCGGCCAGCAGCCCGTCGGTGATCTCGCCGCCGAGCGCGGGCACCGCCGCCAGCAGCGACGCCGTCACCTCGGCAGGCAGCTCGGTGACCCGCCGCGCCGCCACGGGCGCACCAGCCCCGGCCGCACCGGGAAGTGCCGCACCGGGGAGTGCAGCCCCGGTCAGTGCAGCCTCGGTCAGCGCAGCACCCGGCAGCGCAGCACCCGGCAGCGCAGCACCGGTAGGCGTGCCACCGGCCGGTGCCGCACCCGTCAGTGCGCCACCGGTCAGTGCGCCACCACCGGGTAGCAGGTCCGCGCCCGGGGCCAGGGTGGCCGCCCAGTGCGCCAGCTCGGCGAGGCGCTGCGGCTGCTGCGCCTGCGCGGTCACCACCTGGGCGAACCTGCGCAGCGACGTGCCCACCGGCGGCAGCGACGCGACCCCGCCGGTGGCGGCGTCCCACGCGGTGGCCAGGTCCTCGAACAGCACCCGCCAGGACACCCCGTCGACCGCGAGGTGGTGCACGACGAGCAGCAGGCGCCCGGGGCGGTCGCCCGCGTCGAACCAGACGGCGCGCAGCATGCTGCCCGCGTCCGGGTCGAGCAGGCCGGTCGCGGCCGCCGCGTGCCCGGCCAGCAGGCCCGGCAGGTCGGCGTCGTCCCTGGTGGACAGGTCCACGCGGGTCAGCAGGTCGACCGCGCGCACCGTGCCGCGCGGCTCGGTGCGCAGGGTCCACAGCACCGAGGCGATGCGCTGCAGGCGCAGACGCAGGCCGTCGTGGTGGTCGAGCACCCGCTGCAACGTCGCGGCGATCGCGTCCTGGTCCGCCCCGGCCGGGGTGACCAGCAGCATCGGCAGCGTGAACCGGTCGATCGACGCGCCGGTGTCGCGCAGCCACTGCACGATCGGCAGCAGCGGCACATCGCCGACGCCGTCAGGGTCGGGGTTGCCCGCCGCGAGCGACAACTCCTGTGTTGTCGCGACAACTTCTGGGTTGTCCACCGGCGGCGGCACCATCCCCGCGAGCCGTCGCGGCGTACGCGCGGCAAGCACGTCGCGCGGGCTCACCGCCAGCCCTGCCCGGCGGGCGCGGCTGGACACGCCGATGGACAGGATGCTGTCCCCGCCGAGCGCGAAGAAGTCGTCGTCCGGCCCGACCGCCGCCACGCCCAGCACCGCCGCGAAGATCCCGGCGAGCACGCCCACCGGACCGGCCGCCCCGCCCTCGATCACCCGACTTGCCTGGCAACCGGGCGTATCCTGAGCGCACATAGGACCATGTGCCTGGCAAGTCGGACGATCTTCGGCCGGCGGGGTGGCGGCGGGCCGCGTGGGCGGTGTGGAGAGCGGGCGCGGGGCGGGCAGGGCGGCGCGGTCGAGCTTGCCGCCGGCGGTGCGCGGCAGCGCGTCGAGGACGACCACGGCCGACGGAGCCAGGGCCCGGGGCAGCGCGGCGGCGGCCGCCTCGCGCAGCGACACCGCGTTGAGGAAGTGCCCCGGCGCGGGGACGGCGTACGCGACGAGCTGGGCGGCGCCGGGGCCGTCGGTGCGGGCCAGCACGACGGCCTGGGCGACGTCGGGGCGGGCGGTCAGCCACGACTCGATCCCGGCCGGGTCGATGCGTACCCCGCGGATCTTGATTTCGTGGTCGGTGCGGCCGAGGTAGACCAGCGTCCCGTCGGGGCGGCGGGACACCAGGTCACCGGTGCGGTACATGCGCTCGCCCGCAGCGCCGGACGGGTCGGCGACGAAACGCGACGCGGTCAGGCCGGGGCGGCCCAGGTAGCCCCGGGCCAGTTGCACGCCGGAGACGTACAGCTCGCCGGGCACGCCGTCGGGCACCGGGCGCAGGCAGTCGTCGAGCACGTGCAGGGCGGTGCCCGCGACGGGGCCGCCGATCGGCACCGCGCCGCCGTGGGCGCCGTCGTTGGGCCACCAGGTGACCTGCACTGCGGTCTCGGTCGGGCCGTAGAAGTTGTCGAGCCGGGTGCCGGTGGCCGCGGCCCAGCGCCGGGCCAGGTCACCGGTGAGCGCCTCGCCGCCGCAGGAGACCCAGCGCAGGTCACGGGCCCACGACGGGTCGGCGATCACCTCGTCGGCGAGCAGGAACGCCTCCACCATGGACGGCACGAAGGTGGCCGCGGTGACCCGGTGCTCGCGCATCAGCCCGGCCAGCTCGGCCGGGTCGTGCTGCGCGCCCGGCGCGGGCAGCACCACGGCGGCACCCGCCGTGAGCGGCCAGAAGATCTCCCACACCGAGGTGTCGAAGGTCGCCGGGGCCAGTTGCAGCATCCGGTCGGCGCCGTGCAGGCCGAAGGTGCGCTGCGACCAGTCGAGCTGGGCCGCGATGGCCCGGTGGCTGACCAGCACACCCTTGGGCCGGCCGGTGGAGCCGGAGGTGTAGATGACGTACGCCGGGTGCTCGGGGTCGACGGCCACCGGCGCGCCCGCCGCCTCGCCCGCGTCGGCGAGCACGTAGGCCAGGCCCTCCGCGCGCGGCAGGCGCGGCAGCAGGTCCGGGGTGGTCACCACCAGGGTGGCCCCCGCGTCGGCGAGCACCGCGCCCAGGTTGGGGTGTGCGGGATCGACCGGCAGGTACGCCGCACCGGCGTACAGCACGCCGAGCATCACCGCGACCTGCTGCGCCGAGCGGGGCAGCGCGACGGCGACGACCTGCTCCGGCCCGGCCCCGCGCGCGGTCAGCCGCGCCGCGAGCGCCGCCGCCCGCCGGGTGAGCCCGGCATAGGTGAGCTGCTGGTCGGCCGCGATGACGGCCACCGCGTCCGGCGTGCGCGCGGCCTGCCTGGCGACCATCCCGGCCAGGCCGACGCCGCCCACGCGACCGGCACCGTCGACGAGAGCTGCGCTCTCTGCAGGCTCGGCGCCGCCGACGAGCCCGGCACCGCCGGTGGAGGCTGCGCTGACCGGCTCGCCGCGCAGCGGCTGGACGGCCGTGCCCAGGTCCACCGCTCCCGCCGCCAGCTCGGGGGTGGTGAGCACGGCGTCCAGCAGCGCGGGCAGGCCCCGCTCGATCCGGGCCAGGGTGACCGCGTCCAGGCGGGCCGGGTCGTACTCGACGACCAGCTCCAGCTCGTCGCCCGGCGTGGCCAGCAGACTCACCGGGTAGTGCGTGGCCTCGCGGTAGGACACACCGCCGACGCGTACCGTGCCGGAGGCGTCGCGCAGCTCGCCCGGGTCGGGCAGGTTCTCGATGGTGACCAGGCTGTCGAACAGCTCCGTCCCGGCCAGCCGCGCGATCGCGGGCAGGCCGAGATGCTGGTGGTCCAGCAGCGCGGTCTGCGCCACGGCCAGCCGGTCCAGGACGCCGCCGAGGGTGTCGTACGGCGACCAGGTCAGCCGGACCGGCACCGTGTTGATGAACAGGCCGATCATCGACTCGATGCCGGGCACGTCGGTGTCGCGGCCGGACACGGTGCTGCCGAAGACGACGTCGCGGCGCCCGGTCAGGCGGCCTACCAGCAGCCCCCACACGGCGTACAGCACGGTGGTCGGGGTGAGCCCCCGCCCCCGCGCCAGCGCGGCCAGCCGCTCCCCCGCGCCCGCCGGCACCGCGATCCCGACCTGTCGGACGTCGGCGCTTCCATGCCCGGTCCGTTGCCGTGCTCGCGCCCCCGCATCCGCGACGGCGCCGCCGGACTCGGGTGCCCCGGCTGCGGCGGCGACGGGCGGTTTGGCCGGCGCCGTCGGCTCGTCCGCCGCCGTCGTTCCAGCCGCCGGCCCGGTGAGCAGCGTCGGGCCGTCCACGCCGGACAGCGCGGTACGCCACGCGGTCTCGGCGACGGTGCGGTCGCGCTCGGCGAGCTGCCGCAGGTGCTCGCGGTACGGCGCGACCGCGGGCAGGCGCACCGGCTGCGTGCCGGTGGCGTAGAGGGCGACCAGCTCGCGCAGCGCGACGGCCGCGGACCAGCCGTCGGTCACGATGTGATGGTGCGTGAGCACCAGGGTGTGCCGGTCGGCGCCGTGGTCGACGAGCAGGTGGCGCACCAGCGGCACGGCGGCCGGGTCGAACGGCGCGGCCTTCTCCTCCGCCAGGATCTGCTCGAACAGGTCCGCAGCCGGGGCGGCGTCCATCCGCGACAGGTCGACCTGCCGCCAGGGCGCCGCGGCGCGGGTGGCGACCGCCTGCACCAGGCGGCCGTCGGCGAGCTCGTGGAACGACGCCCGCAGCGGGGCGTGCCGGGCCACGATCGCGTCCACGGCGCGGCGCACGGCGGCCGCGTCGACCGGCCCGTGCAGCTCGACCACCTGCTGCACCTGGTAGCTGCCGTCGCCCGCGTACGCGTGGAACAGCAGTCCCTCCTGCAGCGGTGACAGCGGCAGCACGTCGGCCAGCCCCGGCACCGCCGACTCGAGCCCGTCCACGTCGGCCTGGGACAGCGCGACCAGCGGGAAATCCGACGGGGTGTGCCCGCCCGCGCCCGGCACGGCGGCCGCGTCGGCCAGCTCGCCGAGGGCGTCGAACCAGGCCTGCGCCAGCTCCCGCACGGCCGCCTCGTCCAGCAGCGCCTCCGGGAACGCCCAGGTCACCCCGAGCGACGGCCCGTCCGGCCCCTCCTGCGCGAACGCGTTGACCTCCAGCGTGTACGGCGCGACCGGCATCGCGGCGTCGTACCCGCCGGCCAGCATGCCGACGCCCGGCAGGGCGGTGAAGTCACCGTCCTCGACCCCGAACCGGCCCAGATAGTTGAAGCTGAGCTGCGGCTGCGGCAGCGCGGCCAGCAGCGGGGCGGTCTGCGGGTTGAGATGGCGCAGCAGGCCGTACCCGGCGCCGCGGTCGGGCAGCGCGGCCAGGCGCTCCTTGACGTGCTTGAGCGCCGCGCCCGGGTCGGCCGGGTCGGGGCCGAGGTCGAGCCGCACCGGGAAGATGCTGGTGAACCAGCCGAGCGTGCGGGACAGGTCGGCGCCGGGCACGAGCTGCTCCTCGCGGCCGTGGCCTTCGAGGGCCACCAGCGGCGGCGGGGTCGGCAGGCCGCGCGCGGCCCGCCAGCGGGTGACCGCGACGCCGAGCGCGGTGAGCAGCACGTCGTTGACGCCCGCGTGCCAGGTCGCGGGGACGGTGGTCAGCAGCGGTGCGGTGCGCTCGGCGGGCAGATGCAGCGTGAGGTGCCGGACCGTGGCCAGGTCGCCGACCGGGTCGAGGGCCCGGTGCGCGAACGCCGGGTCGTCCCCGGCCAGCATCCCGGTCCACAGCTCCAGCTCGGCGAACCGGTCCGGGTGCTCGGCCGCGGCGGCCAGCCCGTTGGCCCAGGTGCGCAGGGTGGTGCCGACCGGGCTGAGCCGGGGCAGCCGCCCGGCGGCCGCGTCGGCGTAGGCGGCGGCGAGGTCGGGCAGCAGGATGCGCCAGGTCACCCCGTCGACGATCATGTGGTGCAGCATCAGCAGCAGGTGCCCGGGACGGTCCGGCCCGGCGTCGAGCCATACCGCCTGGAACATGACACCACCGGTCGGGTCGAGCCGGGTGCCTGCCTCCTGCGCGGCCGTGTCGAGCAGGTGGCGGAGTGTGTCGCTGTCTTCGCTTTGCTCTGCACCCAAATACGCACGTGCGTATTTGGGTGCAGAGCAAAGCGGATCGGGCTCAGCCTTGCCGGCGACGGCCACAGCGGCGTGAGCTGCGGAAGCCGCATCCGCAGAGGCCGAATCCGCGGAAGCAGCTTCCGCGGAAGCCGGATCCGCGAAAGCCGGATCTGCGAAAGCCGAAGCTGCGGAAGGTGCAGAAGCCGCGGAAGCCGGATCCGCGGAAGCTGCGGAAGCCGCGTCGAGGTGGTCTGCGGCGATGTTCGCGATGTCGGCGACGGTGATGCGACGCAGCAGGTCAGCGGCGGTCAGCGTGCCGGGCGCGCCGACGATCAGCCGGCCGGGGCGCTCGCCGGTGGCGCGCTCCAGGCGCGAGCGCAGGACGTCGTGGCGGTCGGTGACCGCCTGCAGGGCCGCGGTCAGTGCCTCGCGGGTCACTCCGGCGGGCAGGCGCACGGCGAGCCACTGGCTGAACGCGTCGATCTCACCGCCGCAGGTGTCCAGCCAGGACATGATCGGCGTGAGCGGCACCTCGCCCACCCCGGCCAGCGGGTCGTCGGCGGGCGCGGCCTGCGCGGCCGTCGCGACGAGCGCGAGCCGGGCGACGGTGCGCTGCTCGAACACCTGGCGCGGGGTGAGGGTCAGCCCCGCCTTGCGGGCGGCGATGACGAGCTGGATGGAGACGATGCTGTCGCCGCCGAGGGCGAAGAAGTCGTCGTCGACGCCGACCCCGGCCAGGCCCAGCACCTGCTCGTAGAGGCCGCACAGCAGGCGCTCGCGGTCGTCGCGCGCGGCGGCGCCGCCGGCCTGCCCGGCGTAGTCGGGCGCGGGCAGCGCGGCGCGGTCCAGCTTGCCGCTGGTGGTGACGGGCAGCCGGTCCAGCACCACGACCGCCGCGGGCACCATGTGCTCCGGCAGCCATTCCTGGGCGTACGCGCGCAGCCCGGCGGGCGAGACCTCCTGCCCGTCGCGGGGCACCACGTACACGACCAGCCGGGTGTCGCCGGGCCGGTCCTGGCGGGCCAGCGCGGCGGCCTGCCCGACGGTCTCGTGCTGCAGCAGCACCGTCTCGACCTCGCCCAGCTCGACCCGGTACCCGCGGATCTTCACCTGGTCGTCGGTGCGCCCGGCGAAGTCCAGGCGCCCGTCGGGCAGCCAGCGCACCAGGTCGCCGGTGCGGTAGAGGCGCCGGCCGGGTGCGCCGAACGGGTCGGCGACGAAGCGCTGCGCGGTCAGGCCGGGGCGGCCCAGGTAGCCGCGGGCCAGGCCCGGCCCGCCGAGGTAGAGCTCGCCCAGCTCGCCGACGGGCACCGGGCGCAGCGCGGCGTCGAGCACGTAGCAGCGGGTGCCCGGGTCGGGGACCCCGATCGGCACCCCGGCCAGCGGGTCCATGTCCGGATCGCACAGCCCGAGGGTCGAGTTGACGGTCGCCTCGGTGGGCCCGTACGCGTTGAACATCTCGCGGCCGCGCGCGTAGCGGGCCACCAGCGCGGTCGAGATGCGCTCGGTGCCCGCCAGCAGCGTCGCCCCCGCGGGCAGCGACAGCTCCTCCGGCAGCGCGGCGAGCAGCGCGGGCGGCAGGATCATGAAGGTGACGCCGTGCGCGTGGGCGTAATCGGTCAGCTCCGGGCCGGGCACCCGGCGCTCGGCGGGCACGACGACCAGCCGCGCGCCGGTGAGCAGGCCCAGGCACAGGTCGAAGAACGCGACGTCGAAGCTGGGCGAGGCGAACTGCAGCACCCGGCTGTGCGGCCCGACGCCGAGCCGCTCGGTCGCGGTGGCCAGCAGCTTCACCACGCCGGAGTGCGACACCACGACGCCCTTGGGCCGGCCGGTCGAGCCGGAGGTGTAGATGACATACGCGGCGTTGTCCGGGGTGAGCGCGCCGCCCCGGTCCGCGTCGGACGGTGCGGTGCCGGGCAGCGCCGCCAGCTCCGCGACGACCGCCGCGTCGTCCAGTATCAGCACCGGCACCGGCCCTGCCGCGTCGTCCCCCGGCCCGCCCGGCTCCGACCCGCGCTCCAGCCGGCTCGTCGCCGCGGCCTCGGCCGGCACGGGCGCGAGGTCGGCCGTGGTGACCAGGCAGGCCGGTCGCGCGTCGGCGACCATGTAGGCGATGCGCTCGGCCGGGTAGTCCGGGTCCAGCGGCAGGTACGCCGCGCCCGCCTTGAGCACGGCGACCTGGGCGACGATGAGCTCCACCGACCGGGGCAGGCACAGCCCGACCACGGCCTCCGGCCCGGCGCCCCGGGTGATCAGCGCGTGCGCGAGCCGGTTCGCGGCCGCGTCGAGCCCGCCGTAGGTGAGGCTGGTCTGCTCGAAGACCAGCGCGATCGCGTCACGCCGCCGCGCGACCTGGGCGGCGAACAGCTCCGGCCAGGTCGCGGGCGGCGCCGCGCACTCGGTGTCGTTCCACGCCACGAGGATGCGGTGCAGTTCCTCGTCCGATACGGGCTGGGACACGGTCTCGGTCACGGGGAGACACCTTTCGGGGTGGTGCGGGTGGCGCGGATGGAGAGTGGGGCGGGACGGCTCAGCCGAGCAGCGGGACCAGCTGGTCCAGCGCGTACGGGAGGCTCAGCACCGTGCCGAAGGACAGCGCGGCGCCCAGCGGCGGCGTCTCGTACGGCAGGAACACCGCCCGGTTCTCCTTGGCGACCTTGAGCGTGGCGTACACCTTGTCGGCCTTGACGGTCTGCTCGGTGGAGGCGTCGGCGGTGAGGAAGACCAGCTTGTCGACGTCGATGAGGTCGAGCCGCTCGGAGCCGATCTCGGCGGCGTACTCCTTGCCGGCGGCCTTGACGATGGTGTCCGGCACGGTGAAGCCGAGCTGCGTCAGCAGCACGACCTTCGGGTCGCTGGGCGCGAACACGGCGTACTTGCCGGGCTCGTACGGCTCGACCACGGCGACGGTCCTGCCGGCGAACTGCGGGTGCGCCGCCTTCAGCTCGGCGAGGCGCTTGTCGATCCCGGCGATCAGCTCGGCGGCCCTGGCGGGCTGCCCGAGCGCCTTGCCCGCGTGCATCGTCATCTCCTGCCACGGGGCGGAGTAGTCGTCGAAGCCCTTGACCTGCGCCACCGTGGGCGCGATCTGGGTGAGCTTGGTGTACTGGTCCTGGCTCATGCCGGAGTACATCCCGATGATCAGGTCGGGGTTCAGCGCGGCGATCTTCTCGAGGTTGTAGTCGTCGCGCTCGCCGACGATCTCCGGGGCCTTGCCGCCCCACAGCGGCTGCGCCCACGGCCACTTGCCGTAGGGGCGCTCGCCGAACCAGTCGATCGCGCCGACCGGTACGACGCCGAGGGCGAGCACCGGGTCCTGGTCGCTGAGGCCGAGAGTGACCACGCGGGCGGGCGCCTTGTCGATGACGGTGTCGCCGTACTTGTGCGACACGGTGACGGGGAACGCCGCGCCCTGGGCTGCCGAGGCGCCCGGCTCGGGGGTGGCGGCCGGGTCGCCGCCGCAGGCGGTGAGCGCCAGCGCTGCCGCGGCGAGCGCCGCCGACAACCGGGTGGTGACCGACCACATGCGACGATGGCGCACGGGTGCGGCGTGCTGCGACACGGTGGACATGGCATCCCCTCGACGAAGGCATAAGACTGAGGGGATGGTAAAGTAAGGCTAACCTAATTTCAAGATTCGCGGCTTTTGTGCAGGTCAGACGGGGTTACCCGGTTAGGCAAGCCTCACCTTAAGATGACGTCCATGAGGTCGAAGTGACCCCGGTCCCCGCGCCCCCGCGCCCCGCCGGCCTGCGCCGCGCCGCGGCGTACCTGCCCGCGGCAGCGCTCCTGCTGGCCGCGTTGTGCCTGGTCTCGCTGGCCTTCGGCAGCCGCGCCGTCCCCATCGGACAGGTCGCCGACGCGCTGCTCGACCGCGCGAACGTCGATCCCCAGATCGCGGCGATCGTCTGGAACGTGCGCCTGCCTCGCACCGCCGCCGCGCTGCTCATCGGCGCGGCGCTGGGCCTGTCCGGGGCGCTCATGCAGGGGCTCACCCGCAACCCGCTGGCCGACCCCGGCCTGCTCGGCGTCAGCGCCGGGGCGTCCTTCGCGATCGTCGTCGCGGTCGCGCTGTTCGGCGCGAGCACCGCCCCCACCGGCCTGGTCTGGTACGCCTTCGCGGGCGCGCTCGGCGGCGCGGCAGCCGTACACCTGCTCGGCGGCCTGGGCCGCGGCGGCGCGACACCGGTCAAGACCGCGCTGGCCGGGATCGCGGTGACCTTCCTGCTCGGCTCGTTCACCAGCGCGCTCGTGCTGCGCAGCCCGCTCGCCCTGGACCGGTTCCGGTTCTGGGCCGCCGGTTCGCTGGCCGCCCCCGACGCGGCCACCCTGTGGCGGGTGCTGCCACTGCTCGCCGCCGCCGGGGTGCTGGCGCTGGCCACCGCGCCCGCGCTGAACAGCCTCGCCCTCGGCGACGACGTCGCCGCCGCGCTCGGCCGCCGGGTCGGCCTGGTCCGGCTGCGCGCCACCCTCGCCATCACCCTGCTCGCGGGCACCGCCGTCGCGCTGGCCGGGCCGATCGTCTTCGTCGGGCTCGTCGCCCCGCACCTGGCCCGGATGATCACCGGACCGGACCACCGGCGCATCCTCGCCCTGACCCTGCTCGGCGCACCCTGCCTGCTGCTCGCCGCCGACATCCTCGGCCGCGTCGTCGCCCGGCCCGAGGAGATCCAGGCCGGGATCGTCGTCGCGTTCGTCGGCGGCCCGTTCTTCATCGCGCTGGCCCGCCGCCGGCGCCTCGCGGAGCTGTGACCGCCGTGGCCACGCTGACCCCCGCCGCGCCGCCCGCCGCCGACGGCGTGCCCGCCAAGCTCCGCCGCACCCGGCGGATCCGCCCGGCCCTGCTCGGCCTGCCCGTCCGGCCCAGGCTGGTCGCCGCGTGCCTGGTGGTCGCACTGGCCGCCGCGGCCGTTTTCTGCGTGAGCCTCAGCTACGGCGACTTCCCGGTGCCGCCGGCCGACGTGCTGCCCGCGCTGTGGCGGCAGGGCGCGCGCGGCACCGTCTTCATCGTCCACGAGGTACGCCTGCCGCGCGCGCTCACCGGATTGCTGGTCGGGGCCGCGTTCGCCGCCTCCGGCGCGATCCTGCAGACCATCACCCGCAACCCGCTGGCCGCCCCCGACATGATCGGCATCAACGCCGGGGCCACCACCGCCGTGGTCGCCGGGATCGTGCTCGGCTTCGGCGACACCCTCGGGACACCCGCCCTCGGCCTGATCGGCGGGCTGCTCGGCGCGCTCGCGGTGTACCTGCTGGCCTGGCGGCGCGGCAGCACCGGCTTCCGCATCGTGCTGGTCGGCATCGGCGTGTCCTGGATGTGCACCAGCGCCACCGACTACCTGCTCACCCGGGCCAAGCTGCACCAGGCGCAGGAGGCGGTCGGCTGGCTGGTCGGCAACCTCAACGGGCGCGGCTGGGAGTCCGTACGCCCCGTCGGCCTGGCCCTGGCCGTGCTGCTGCCCGCGGCGCTGCTGCTCACCGGCTGGCTGCGCGACCTGCAACTCGGCGACGACGTGGCCCGCGGCCTCGGCACCCCCGTGCAGTTCGCCCGCGGCCTGCTGCTGCTGGTCGGCGTCGCGCTCGTGTCGTTCGCCACCGCCGCGGCCGGGCCGGTGCTGTTCGTGTCGCTGGCCGCCCCGCAGATCGCGCAGCGCCTGGCCGGGCTCGCCGCGCCCCCCGTGCTGCTGTCCGCGCTCACCGGAACCCTGCTGGTCACCGGCAGCGACCTGCTGGCCCGGCAGGTCACCGACCTGGACCTGCCCGTCGGCGTGGTGACCGGCGCCGTCGGCGCGGGCTTGCTGCTGTGGCTGCTCGTCCGTTCCCACCGCGCCGGCAGTGGCGGCTGACAGCGTGGCCGCCCTGCTCTCCCACCCGCCCGAACCCCGCCCGGAAGTGGAGGCTGAACCTGTGACAGCGCTATCGGCGGAGCGGCTCAGCCTCGCCTACGACGACCGCACCGTCGTGTCCGACCTGGACCTGCGGCTGCCCGAGGGCCGGGTCACCGTGATCGTCGGGGCCAACGCCTGCGGCAAGTCCACGCTGCTGCGCGCCCTGGCCCGGCTGCTGCGCCCGGCGCAGGGCACGGTGCTGCTGGACGGGCGGGCCATCCACAGCCTGCCCACCCGCCAGGTGGCCCGGCAGGTCGGCATCCTGCCCCAGTCCCCCGTCGCGCCCGAGGGCATCAGCGTCCTGGACCTGGTCAGCCGCGGGCGTTCGCCGCACCAGACGTGGTGGCGGCAGTGGTCGGCGGCCGACGACGCGGCGGTGCGGGCCGCGCTCGACGCCACCGGCATGACCGAGCACGCGCGGCGCCCGGTGGACGAGCTGTCCGGCGGGCAGCGGCAGCGGGCCTGGATCGCGATGGCCGTGGCCCAGCAGACGCCGGTGCTGCTGCTCGACGAGCCCACGACGTACCTCGACCTCGCCCATCAGGTCGACGTGCTGGACCTCGTCGTGGACCTGAACCGGCGCGACGGCCGCACCGTGGTGATGGTGCTGCACGACCTCGACCAGGCCTGCCGCTACGCCGACCACCTCGTGGTCATGCGGGACGGCCGCATCGCCGCCGAGGGCGATCCGACGGCGATCGTCACGGCCGAGCTGGTGACCGCCGTGTTCGGGCTGAACTGTCAGGTGGTCCCGGACCCGGTGACCGGGACGCCGATGGTCATCCCGCTCAGCCGACACCGTCGCGCCCGTGGCTGACCGAAGCTCCGTCCACGCCGCCGAGCAGCGTGAACGGAGCTTCGCCCGTGCGGCGCTCAGCAGTACAGGTTGTTCCCGGCGGGCACGCCGAGGATCCCGACGAACTGCTGGTACTTGGTGACGCGGCTCTGCACCTGGGCGGGGTTGCCGCCGTTGCACTCGATGGAGCCGTTGATGCTGCGGATGGTCTCCCCGAACCCGGCGCCGTTGACCATGGCGTTGTGCGGGGTCATGGTGCCGGGGCCGTGCTGGGTCATCCAGTACCAGATGCCGGTCTTCCAGGCCACGGCGGCGTCGTTCTGCACCAGCCACGGGTTGGTGAGCAGCGGCAGGCCGAGCGCGTTGCCGGCCGCGTTGTAGTTGAAGTTCCAGCTCAGCTGGATCGGGCCACGGCCGTAGTACGCCGCCTGGCCGGCCGGGCAGCCGTAGGGCTGGCCCGCGTCGCAGTAGTGCGGGTAGTTCGCGGTGTTCTGCTCCACGATGTGGACCAGGCCGCCGGTCTCGTGGTGCACGTTGGCCAGGAACGCCGCGGCCTCCTGCCGCTGCACGGTGGTGCTGCCGGACTTGGCGAACGCCGGGTAGGCGCTCAGCGCGGCGACCAGGCCGGAGTACGTGTAGAACGAGTTGCGGCTCGGGAACATCTGGTTGAACTGGGCCTCGGTCACCACGAACCCGCCCGGGTTGGTCGGCGGCGGGCTGCTCGTCGGCGGCGTGCCGGAGCAGCTGTACGGGTCCCAGTACCAGGTGCTGATGATCGGGTCGTAGCCCGGGTTGTCGTGCTCGGCGATGTAGTACAGGCCGTTGGTGTAGCGCACGATCGTGCCGGCGGTGTACCAGGTGCCCGCGGCCCAGTTGGGGTGGTTGCAGGTGCCGCCGGGCGGCGGGGTGGTGCCGCCGCAGCTGCCCAGGTCCTGCCAGACGCCGGTGGTGCCGGGCGGGGCCTCGTTCTGCGTCCACCACTTCGCCTGGTAGTTGCGGCCGTTGTGGGAGACCTGCATGCCGTTGGTGTAGACGGCCGACGCCTGCCACGGGGTGGCGCAGGCGGCTGCCGAGGCGGCGGTGCCGGGGAGGATCGCCATCAGTCCGCCCGCGACCGTCAGGGCCACGAGCGCGATGAGGGCGCGCAATCTCGACATGGGATCACGTCCTTCGGGGGGAGGAGCCGGGGTCGATGGCTGGCCATTCATCGAAGTTGATGGCGAGCGTAACATCTATTCAGAAACTTTACTAACAGTTCATCACCGAAATCGTCCCCGATTCCGTCGTCGTGATGCTCTTATGGATGTCAAGCCGCTGAGGCTTGGCATCCATAAGGGTGTTCAGCGGTGATGATCTGGTAGATCTCGCGGGCCAGGTAGCGTTTC